>JBLHWY010000018.1:0-56018 GCA_047629195.1 Candidatus Azotimanducaceae bacterium | reverse complement strand
TTGGTGGCCCCGTCGGTGGTAGCACACCTTTTTGTTCGTCATGCATAAAATAGTCTCTCGTGACGGCTGAACAATCGCTGTTTGTCAGCAATAGATCAGCAATACACAAGAGTACACGGAGATGGGCCCTGCGACTTGACTCACATCAAGGCAAGTCTGTTTCGCTCAGGCTACACAGCAACGTTTACCGGGTGGCTATAGAGACATGGGGTGGCACCGGGAAAAATACAATAAACACTAGTGATTGTGGAACAAACTATCGTCGGTCGTCGCAGCATCAAGATCAAACCCTTGTTTGGCCAGAAAATGTTTGCGAATTGGATAGTAGGCTACGGCAACAATCGTCCATATCACTAAACTCCAAATAACAGTAGCCGACAGGTCTTTCGACAAAAAATAAATACCAACAAATGTAGAAAGTTCAGAAAAAATGAACAAACTCCAAATCCACACCGGCTTCATATTGAACATTGATTCAGCATATTGTTGCGGGTAGCGCGTATGGACCCGTGTCAGCGCCCAGTAGACGAAGATCGAGGGTAGGCTAGCTGAAATCGTCGCAGCCCGCGCGATGTCGCCAATGTCGAGGCCGACAACTAAGGGGATGACACCAACAGCCATCATGATGCCCAAAATGTAGTGAGGTGCGCCAAATCTGTTGAGTCGGCCAAGTCGCTCCGGTATCAAGCGATCCCAACTGGCAACGATGAAGGTTCTCGGCAGTTGAATGAACTGGGAATTCAGCGTCGTGCAGATGGCAAGCCCTGCCCCACCAATCAAGAAGTAGGTCATTGCCCAACCCGGCAGGAATTGCTGTCCTGCCACGGTGAGTGGCTGGTTTATCATTTCCTGCCAAGGCACTACGCCAACACTTGCCAAGGCCACAAAAGAATAAAGGCCAGCAACAACGATTGTCGCACTGGTCATAACGATAGGAATCACACGTTTTGGATTTTTCATTTCGCCGCTAAGCCCAACAATCATATAGGCGCCGCCAGTCGCAAACTTAAGTAAAAACACAGCGGTAATAAAACCAACGACACCGTTCGGCAACCAAGGTGTCAGTAACGTTTGTTCAACTTTAGGCATAGCGAAACCTGCATAGATAGCCAGTGCTGAGACAAGTACAACAACCAAACCAACTTGGACCTTTGCTGCCAGTTGTAAACCAAATAAGTTAGCCAAGAACAGCAATACAATGACGATAACGCCCCACTCGTTCACCGAGAATATCGGAAACAAAGGGTTAAGATATAACCCGAAGGAGCTACCGTATAAACTCAATGACACACTCGCCAAAAGAATTAAAAACAAAACTGTAGACCCCATCCAGCCGCCAGTAAGGCGAGAACACCAAGTGTAATAGGCACCTACGGCAGGCAAAACACTACCGGCCATCATGATTAACAGCGTGACGATGAGCACCAGCACGGCAGAAAGCAGGTACGCGAAAATAACTGAAGGCCCAGTCATGCCAATGGCAATACCTGTCAAGGCAATGACACCTGCGCCAATGATTTGTCCAACCGCGATGAAAAACACATCCCAACCCGATAGCACCCGTTCTAGCGAATTTTTACTCAAGGTCACTCACTTCCTAATAAAAATAATAATGGGGTTGCACACATCAAGATACAATTTTAACGACGTCGCGCTCGAACTCATCCAATTGCTTGAGATAACGCGCCAGATTCCTATGCAGGTGACCAATCGCCGACTCAAACCGACCGAACATGTAATGGGTGTTAGCACCGGAACCAATCGCAGCCTGAATGTCACTCACCACTTTTGCATCTTCCTTGTTACCCGTATCAGCAAGAAAAGCGACGTCTTTTTTAGCCCGGGCTAAGGCCTCTTCGGTGGGTGCATTACCATCAAGCATTGGCAGTGTGAGCTTATAGTTGAAGTATCGCGTTCTGGTCGGTGATTCAGGTTCCGACAGGGTGAGATTATAGTGTTGCGATAGTCGGGTGACCGAGGCAAAAGGAAACACACGGTTGACCAGGGTGACCATACGATCAAGTGACAGATTCTCTCTAGGTGCGTCACGCAATTTTTCAATGCGCCTAAACGGGAAACAGACGCGGGAATTTGGCCCCTGCATTTCAATGACGTTCAAATTGTCATAACCATAAGGAAAGAAAGATTCTGGGTGTGTAGGCTTTATATGATATCCCTCAAGTGTACCTTCGGCTGTCAGTTTCCAATTGATATCGTCCACTGACTCGTCCGAATCAAACAGCACTTGATCGTCAGTCAATAAGTCTGGCAGAGATTCCAATGCGCCAAGGCCAACAGGTTCATCCTGTGTGACAAATACCAGACCACTTTGAATATCGACCGCATGAACCGGCACCAATCCATGGCTGTCCTTGTCAAGATTAGGGAAACCGTGTTCGTGTGGCACGTATTCAAGCCGACCATCCAAACGATATGCCCAGCCATGATAATTACAGCGGAAAACCTTAGTACAACCGGCACCTTCAGCCAATTGCATGCCACGGTGCCTGCAAGCGTTACGAAACGCTCGAATAGTACCGTCTAGGCCACGGACAACAACAATAGGCACGCCAGCGGAGGTTCGCGCCACGTAGGAGCCAGGTTCAGGCAATGCAGCGACAGGGCAAAACGGCACAGGTAGACGACGCATAAGCCGCCGTTCGGCGTCAAAGCGCGCTTGTGAACTGTAGTTTTCAACAGGCTCGTACCAGTCGTCGTCGCCAAGATCGGTGGTGCCATTGTCGATATGGGTAAGAATGTGGTCAAGAAGTTCAGCGTCGCTTCGCATAGTGTTTAGTCCGGGACTTTTCAGTAGATCACCAATCTACGTTTTGGTTCGAGTGCCGTCAAGCGGGAGTAAAACCCTTATAGGCCTTATAGGCCTTATCGCATCTAATTATTTTAACAATAGAGCGACTGCTTAACCGGGCATCCCTTCATTACAAGTCACACTTTGCTCGAAGTGACACTCAACTAGGAAGACAACATTGTGATGCTATCGATTTCTATTCGCTGCCAAACAAAGGCAGTCCGCTCTGAATGACTCCCATCAAGGTTTTAATGCTTAACTCTATCGTTAGATTAGTTCTTCGCCTTATGAGTTTGGAGACAGAGACTGATCTTCGATACACATGAGTTAGCTCATGTGTATCGATGCGCACAAAAAATCCATAAAGCGCAACTCAAGTCCCCTTTCTGTCACAACAATAACTTTAATGAACCAAAAGTTCCTGTTCTGTCGTCGCTGGCGTATAGTGAATCGAATGCGCGAGTTATTCTGCCGCCATATTCTGGCCCGAAGAGATGCAATATATATGACGAAGTCTAAGTCCAAGAAAGCACTCACCAAGTCCGATACCCCCTACCTGACAAACAAAACTCGGGAGAAGCCAACGAACTAATTGCGGAGACATTTCGCATCGTTGGAATCGGCGCCTCTGCTGGTGGTCTGGGAGCGCTTGGCCATTTTCTAAAGAGAGTGCCGCCCAATTGCAGCCTCGCTTTCGTCGTGGTGCAGCATCTTGATCCTGATCACAAAGACATCATGGTAAAACTGCTACAGCGCGACGCCTTGGTGCCAGTTGTTCAGATCAGCGACGCGATGAAAATCGAGCCGAACCACGTCTATGTTATCCCACCTGGCTTCAACCTATCTATTTTGCATGGCGTGCTCTATTTGCTTGAGCCATCCGAAAAGCGTGGTCTGCGTTTGCCCATTGACCATTTTTCTGCTCATTGGCCGACGATCAACAGGCACTTAGCATCGGCGTCATCCTTTCAGGCATGGGTTCGGACGGCACCGAGGGACTGCGCGCTATCAAGGCAAACGGCGGCAGCGTCTTTGTGCAAGACCCCGCCACTACCGAATATAGTGCTATGCCAAGCAGCGCCATCGAAACCCGCTTGGCAGATATGATTGGATCACCGGGCGAAGTAGCGGCCAAAATCGCGGCACGCGGTAATAAGGCTTCAATACCGACTAAAGAAGCAGAAGGGGCGATATCCGAAAAGGCGTTGCGCAGTGTGAATAAAGTCTTGCTGGTCCTGCGTAGCCAACTCGGCCACGATTTTTCGCTTTACAAGAAGAGTACCCTCTATCGCCGTATCGCAAGGCGCATGGAACAGCATCAAATTGAGAAGATTGAAGACTATGTTCGCTACTTGCAGGCGAATACTCAGGAAACCGAGTTGCTATTTAAGGAAATGCTGATCGGTGTGACCAACTTTTTTCGTGATACTGACGTGTGGGAATCTCTTAGAGCTGATGCTATGCCGTCGCTGTTGTCGGCATATCCAGCGGGCGTCATCTTGCGCGCGTGGGTCGCAGGCTGCTCGACCGGCGAAGAAGCCTATTCCCGAGCGATTACCTTTCGAGAGATGATTGATCAGTTTAATCATGACAACCCCAAAGCCGCCAGTTATACACTCCAGATCTTCGCCACTGATCTCGACAAAGAATCCATCGATACTGCTCGCATTGGCCTCTATCCCGCCAGCATCGCGGAAGATGTATCCGAACAACGCTTGCAACGCTTCTTTGATGAAGAGACAAAGGGCTATCGGGTAATTAAAGAAATTCGCGACATGGTGATCTTTGCTCCGCAGAACCTGGTGATGGACCCACCTTTCACCAAACTCGACCTAATCACTTGTCGAAACTTACTCATCTATCTCGAAGGGGGATTACAGAAAAAGCTCATGCGGCTGTTTCACTACAGCCTCAACCCGAGCGGCTTCTTGATGCTGGGTAAATCGGAGACCGTGGGTAACAATACCGAATTGTTTGCTTCGTTAGCTAGCAAATTGCGATTGTATCAGCGTCAAGACGTCGATAGGCAGTCTGAGCTGTTCTCATTTGACGAAAGCTTTACCCAAAACAGCACCGATCTTGGTTCGGTAATAGCGCACTTGCCAACTTTGCTAACAACATTGCCACAGTCCTCTATTAATCTGCAGGCGCTAACCGACAGCCTGTTACTACAACGCTTCTCCCCATCAGCGGTGCTAACCACTCGTGAAGGCGATATTGTTTATATCAGCGGTAAAACCGGAAAATATTTGGAACCAGCCACAGGTAGAGCGAACCTTAACGTTTTTGCAATGGCACGGGAAGGTCTCGCCGGCGCTCTGCAGGTCGCCTTTAACCAGACTTTAAGGCAGAGAGCCACAAATACCTTAGAGAACATATCGGTAGGCACCAATGGAGGCACGCAGCGAATATCTGTGACCCTCGAATTCTTGGCAGAACCTATCGCTTTGCGCGGGATGGTGCTAATTGTGTTTACCGACCTGATTACACCTGTTGCGGCCACGGCAACAGGTGAACATAAAACAAAAGACTCTCTGCTAGCTTCCATGGAAAAAGCGTTGGGTCAGGCTCACGACGAATTGCAAATCACCAGAGAAGAAATGCAGAGCTCGCAGGAGGAACTCAAAGCCGCCAACGACGAACTCCTAGCCACCAACGAAGAGTTGCAGGGCAATAACGAAGAAATGACCACATCCAAGGAAGAGATGCAGTCATTGAACGAGGAGATGCAAACGGTAAACCACGAGTTGCTCGCGAAGGTGAGCGAACTGGAGTACGCGAGCGATGACATGAAAAACCTGCTCAACGCTACCGAAGTCGCAACTTTGTTTATAGACGGCAAACTCAAGGTGCGACGTTTTACTGCGAATACCATCAAAATCTTTAACTTGATTCCCAGCGATGTTGGGCGATCCACCACAGACCTCTACAGTAACCTCGACTATCCGCAAATGCCTGAAGATGTTGACCAAGTGCTAACCACGCTGGTGTCTCATGAGCGTCAGGTGATCAGCCACGATGGGCGCTGGTACAGAGTGCGTATCATGCCCTACCGCACCAATGACAACCAGATTAATGGCGCCGTAATCACCTTTATAAACATCACTGAAATAAAAGAGCTGGAAATCTCATTACAGAACGCACTAACCTTCTTACAAGATAGTTTTACAAACCAAACGGCACAACTAGACATCGCCCAACTGCTGGAAGCTACGCTGAATAAAACGCAGGCAGCACTGCAGAAGCGCTACAACGAACAAAACGAGGCACTGGAACAGTCGCAGCACGACTTGAAGACCGAGCAGGGTAAGCGACTGTGAAACCGAAGCGGCCAACGGCAAATCAGCAGCAGCTTGATGATGCCGCCAAATTAAGACTGCTTGCAGAGGCGCAATTGCGAGGCCAGTCTCTTGAAGATGATATGCCGCATTCCGTGCTAGAAATGCAAAAGCTAGTACATGAACTTAAAAACCACCAGATCGAACTGGAGATGCAGAATGACGAGTTGCAGCGTATCCAGTTAGAGCTAGACGCCTCTCAGAAGCGCTATTTCAACCTATACAACCTGGCACCGATCGGCTACTTAACTCTATCGGACGAAGGCTTGATTCTTGAGGCTAACCTCGCCAGTGCGAAAATACTGAACGTGACGCGGAGTGTTCTGATCAATCAGAACATCAAGAAGTTTGTTTCATTCATGGACCAGGACATCTATTACTTTCATCACAACAGCCTAATGGAAACCCGCAAACGGCAGGTGTGTGACATCCATATGAATGTAAAAGGCGGTGAGCCTATTTGGACGCGACTGGAACAAATCATCGAGTCTGACGACGAAGGCCGGCCGCTATACCGCCTGCTGATGAGTGACATTGCAGAATTTAAGAAAAATGAATTAGCACTACAAGAGAGCGAAGCAAAATACCGCAGCCTTTTCGAGCAGGCGGGTGATGGGATTTTGATTGGTGAGATAAACAACGAAGGTGTTGCAGTTATCATCGACGTCAACAGCGCATCATTGCTCGCGCACGGCTATTCAAGAGAAGAGATCATCGGCCAATCTATTACAACTCTGGACCCCAACGCTAATCCTGAAACGGCAAATATTAGGGTAAAAACCCTTCAAATCGCAGGCAAGCTAAAGTTTGAGGTAGCCAATACAACGAAGAATGGTACTTCTATCGTGCTTGCGGTGACCGCCAGCATGGTAACAATCGCAGACAAACAGCTAATTCTCTACATGGAGCATGACATCACAGACCGCAAGGCTGTGGAAGAACAACAGCAAAGAGCCGCTAAACTCGAATCGGTAGGTATACTCGCGGGCGGTATAGCCCACGATTTCAACAATATTCTCATGGGTTTGTTTGGCTATATGGAACTGGCTGAAATGTATTTGAGCCAAGATCATGTAACGACCGCCAAAGGAATGCTGACCAAAGCCGGTAAAGAATCCATTAGAGCTAAAGCGCTTACTCAGCAATTACTGACCTTCGCAAAAGGCGGCGCGCCAATTTCCAAACCTACTCACATCGAACAGTTAATTAGGAACTCTACCAACTTTTGTCTTGGCGGCTCGAATGCGCAACCAACATTCGACATTGCGGATGGACTATGGGCAGTGGAGATAGATACCGGACAAATTGATCAAGTCGTCACCAATCTTGTCATCAATGCTGACCAGGCGATGATCCCTGGTGGAAGTATCCATATAAGCGCTAGCAACATCGTCGTAGGCAAGCAGTCTGATTTGCCATTACCCACTGGAGACTATATCCGAATCGATATCGCAGACCAGGGCACCGGTATCTTAAAGGAACACCAGAATAAAATATTTGATCCCTACTTCACGACCAAACAGGCAGGCAGCGGCTTGGGTTTGGCAGGTAGTTATTCCATCATCAAAAATCACGATGGTTACATCAACTTCGAAACGGAGATCGGCGTTGGCACGACATTTCACATCTACCTGCCTGCGTCGCAGGAGGTCGTCAAAGATATCGAGCAAGCAGCGGTTACCGAGCCCACCAGCGCCCGAGGAAAGATCCTCGTGATGGATGATCAGGAATCAATGAGACCTGATCCGTCGTATGTTGAGTCATTCAGGATATGAGGTTTCTCTGAGCAAAGATGGCGCTGAAGCCTTAAAGAAGCACGCAGAAGCGAAGGCTTCTGGCAGGCCTTTCGCTGCTGTCATCCTGGATCTCACGATACCCGGCGGCATGGGAGGAAGAGAAACAATGGAAACATTGTTGCCGATAGACCCCGGCGTTATAGGAATAGTCTCCAGCGGCTATACAACTGATCCCACCATGGCAAAATTCAAGCAATACGGGTTCAGAGGTGTTGTCAGAAAACCCTACCATCGCCGGCAGCTACTCAGCATGCTGCATGATTTACTAGAAGCGTAGCGGCTAGTTTCCAAGACTTTTCAGATCTGATGTTTTAGAGATCAAAAGGTTTTCTGGAAGTAACCAGGGAGCTGTTTAGTTTTCGGATAAGCGCTAGTCAACCTGAACCTGATAGTCAATCGTAAAACTCGAGCTAGCTGGCATTAGCCCCATTGTTGTAATCCTGATGTTAGTCAGTAAACCATCAAAACCAACTGCCGCACCTCCTGCTTCCGATGCCGGTACATAGCCGTAAGTGACTCCGTCATCCATTGAGAAGTCCTCCACACCATAAAAAAGTGTGGATGTACCCTCGGTGAAATCAAAGGCGACACCTGCACCGTAGGTATCTAAATTAAGGCTGGTGAATAGCGGCATAATACCGTCGACTACCACGTTAGCTGCTTGACCGGGGCCCACGTTAGTGACCGTCATGGTATAATTTACAAGCCCAGATGGGGCTACCAAAGTCACATCTGCAGTTAAAACAATCTCAATATTTGGATCCAGCATTACGGTATCAGTAATACACACATCATCCATATGCCAGTAGTCGAAGTTACCATTGCTGGCAGCTATTTGGCGAAATCTAATTTGAAAACCACCATGAAAAGCATCTGCGGGTAGCGCAAAGACCAAATTTGAAACTTCACCGGGCGTACCATTGCCGGGTAATGTTTGTAGTACGGTGTAACCGCCGCCGTTGTTTCGATATTCGATGACAAGGTCTTCACCGCCGTCGGGGTTTTCAGAAAAGGCGTCATCCCCTCGCCTAATCCACATACTTAGATTGCCATTCGAGGTTGATGATAGATTGATAAAACGGCTTGTTAAACTTTGTGCTTGAGCACGGCTAAACATAGATCTTGTTGGAGTATTTGCTGTTTGCGTGCTAATACCAGAATTCGCCACTGCAGTAGCCGACCAATCGTCGCCCAGCGTAGCGCGCTCAAAATCATCGCAAAAGTCAGGGCTAAAAAACTCAACATCTGTTTCAGTAATGATGATGTCATCAATATGCCAGAAATCGAAATTACTACCGGAGCCACCAGTTTGTCTTATTCTTAATTGAAATCCGCTGTGTAACTCAGCAAGCGGTATAGAAAAATCGATATTAATGACCTCGCCCGGCGTGCCAGCGCCTAACAGCGTCTCGGCAATGACAAAGCTTCCACCCGTATCTTTATATTCAATCACCAGATTTTCCCCATTATCTGGGTCTTCCGAGAAGGCATCAGCACCTCGTCGAACCCAAAGTGTGAGAGCAGCCCCGGGTAAGCCCGATAGATCGATATCCGTGGTAGTTAGGCTTTGGGCAGATTCGCTGGTAAACATTGATCGTGTAGGTGAGTTGGCGGCTTGACTGCTGATACCGGAAATAGCGGGGCTTGAAGCGACCCATGTGGGACCCAGACTTGCGCGCTCAAAGTTATCTGAGTAGTGGATCGTACCGGGAACAGCCACCGCGTTTTGGCAAAAAAACAAGCAAAAACCGACAAACCAATACTTCAACGGGTGTCGTTTCAGGATCCCACTGCTGATTAAAGCCATGTAATGCAACAAAGATAGAGCCTTATGAAATTCTTCTAACTGATGATTTGTGGGGACTTTCCCTCATTTGAACATTGTCGCTTTATTTGGTGATAGAGTAAATCCTCACCTAGAACCTTCGCAACTTTACCTGGAGATAAGATATAGCTAATGATTACGATGCAAACATTGATGAATACTCTGCCGCAGCAAGGAATTGTTACGTGGCTAGGGGTACGCCCCGGTCGCGATGAATTGATGCAGCAACCAGATGAAGTCGAGGCGCGCTCTGGTAGTGGTTTGACGGGAGATCGCTTCAAGGCAAGTCGAACCTTGCGCGAAGTGACGCTCATTCAGGCAGAGCACATTGACGCTATTGCCTCAATGATGGGTGAGAATGAGATTAGCCCAGCCGTGTTACGACGGAATATTGTCGTTAAAGGATTGAATCTGTTAGCCCTGAAAGGTCACACTTTTTCTGTTGGTCATGTTCAGTTTCGTTTTACAGGTCTTGCGCATCCATGCTCAAAGATGGAACGTCATCTCGGTCCAGGCGGCTATAACGCAATGCGCGGTCATGGCGGTATTACAGCCTCGATTCTCCAGAACGGTATTATTCGTCTTGGTGACCCTGTGACTTTAGATGAATAGCAATTGACTATATTGCGGTCTTGATTCGATGCGTTTTTCTCAAGAGACCCATATAGAAAACAAGTCCATCATAACCTCCCCCTATTGGCGGGAGGCTTCGCCAAGACTTGCGCCTGCAGAACAGAAATTACCCACCAACATCGACGTTGCCATTATTGGTGCTGGCTATACTGGCTTAAATGTCGCCCTTGTACTTGCCCGAGCCGACGTCAAGGTTGCGGTTTTTGAAGCAGGTCAACTAGGCTCTGGTGCAAGCACAATGAACGGCGGCATGGTTGGAACAAGTTTTCATAAACTTGGAGTTGTAGGTCTAAAAGCTAAATTTGGCACAGATAGAGCCAATGCCATCCTGAAAGAGAGCCTGGGTTTTGTAGATTTTTTAGAGAGCTTTCTTGCTGACGAGAAGATTGATGCCAATTTCTCCAGAGTCGGCAGGTTCCGAGGAGCGTTGAAAGCAGAGCACTATGATGCAATGGCGAGGGAGTTGGATAGCCTAAAACAAGCCATAGATATCAAGGCTGCTCAACGCTTTTTCAAGGTGGTATTGTTTATCATCAGGACGCAGGCTTGTTCAACGGGTACTAGCGGCAGGCGCTGAAATCTATCCCGAAACCCGGGTTATCGACTTTATAAAATCTGGCTCAAAGTTTTCTCTGACAACTATAAAGGGGGGTTTGCGACAAGAGATCGATGCTGAGCAAGTAGCCGTATGCACCAATGGTTACACTGGTAGAACAACACCAGCACTGCGTCGACGCGTGCTGCCTTTGCGCAGTGCAATGATCGCAACCGAACCTCTTTGTCCTGATCTAATGAATAAATTGATGCCTCGAAAGCGTCTTTACGGAGACAGCCGCCGATTGGTCGCTTATTACAGACCTTCGCCGGATGGCACACGCATCCTGTTTGGCGGTCGCGCTGCAAGCTTGAGGGATAACCCTAAGGCTAATGCGCAACAGCTCAAGCAATCGATGATTGCCAAATTTATCCTGAGCTCAACTCAGTTGGTATTAGTCATGTTTGGTCAGGGTTAGTCGCCTATACCTTTGATCATGTGCCGCATCTCGGACAAATTAACGGTGCGTTCTACGCGATGGGCTGTTGTGGATCGGGGGTAGCTCGCTCGAGCGATTTTGATAGCGCCTGGTTTATGCCTTTTGTATTGGGCTGGCATAGGTTTGCAGGCAGGTTAGGTTGGTAAGATGGAAGAATACGGCCCGCTCTCAATGGTACCCCCAATACTGACAATAATCGTCGCGCTGTATAGCAAGAATGTTTTGCTCGCGCTCACCTGCGGTATTTTTAGCGGCTCACTCATTATCGTTGATTTTAATCCCTTTGCCGCCGTTTTAAATGTTGTAGAAAATCAGATTCTGGAAGAGATTTCTAGCGGCACCCAGGTTCAGGTCATTCTAACAATATTTGTTATTGGCGGGTTCGTTAAGCTACTTGAAGTTTCTGGCGGCGCCAGTGCCTTCGCTAGAAAAATGACTTCCGTCGTCACAAATGGCGCCAAAGCACAATTATTAGCCTGGCTGACAGGTATTGGCGTATTCTTCACCGACTCCGGCAATAGCCTAATCGTAGGACCACTTTACAGAACGCTGTTCGATGAGTTTAAAATCTGTCGCGAGAAGCTTACCTATATTCTAGATACAACGTCGTCACCCATTAGTATTCTGATACCTTTTATAGGCTGGGGGGCATATATCATGTCACTAATTGAACGATCCTATCTTGAGATTGGAATGGATGAAAATGCTTTCAGCGTTTTAATTAATGTGATCCCCTACCAGTTCTATGCTTTTCTAGCACTTGCTTCGTTCCCGGTAATTGTTCTGTCCGGTAAAGAATTTGGTCCGATGAAAGTGACGCAGGCGCAGTATGATCAACTGCGGGAACAAGAAACAAAAGAGATGGCTTCAGAACAATCAGTCATTCCAGTACCTGCAAACTCAGACCGAATCAGTATTTTTCTCTATCCACTAGGCGTCATGCTGCTGCTAGTTGGTGGATTGATTACCTGGCATGCTACCCACGGTGGAATCACCGGCGTTCACATCAGGTCTACTCTCATCATCGCTTATACATCAGCATCTTTTACCTGCATGGAAATGATGCGTCGTTATCAATCAGTTTCCTATGTAGAGTCATTAGGCATTTTTATCAAAGGTGCAGAATCTCTGGTTTATATATCGATAGTTTTGGTACTGGCGTGGTCACTAAGCTCAGTAACTCAGGATATCCATACCGCTGACTACTTGGCCTCAATCATAAGTGGGTCAGTTTCGCCTATGTTCTTTCCAATGATTGTATTTGTACTTGGGGCTTTGATATCACTCTCGACAGGGTCTTCCTACGGAACCTTTGCCATTCTTATGGCGATTGCAGTCCCAGTGGCTTTCGAATTGAATGCTTCGATGCACCTGACCATTGCCGCGGTGCTAAGTGGTGGTTTATTTGGAGACCATGTCTCACCCATTTCAGATACAACAGTACTCGCGTCAGCAGGGGCCGAATGCAGCCACCTTGGCCACGTCACGACTCAGTCTGCCTATGCGGGGGTGACAGGTTTTGTTGCGCTGATCGCTTATGGTGCAGAGTGTTTGAGTCACCCCTCGTACTGCCACTGGCCATCGTCGCATTAATAGTTCTAATGAACATCATGTTGCGAACCGGCGCCGAAAAGTTGTAAACAAGCAGCTTATCTAAAGCCACCAAATGGTGCGCCGAAAACGACACCCGCCCAGCGAACGTCCAGGCAGCGTTCTGCATCTAGCATATTTACACGATTCTACCGACAAAATACCTGCATCCTGCGGCGCTTAGATGCGCCTTAAGCCAAGGATGCACCATCATGCGCATCAAATTCGCACCCAGATAGCGCGCGCACAATAGAGGCACGCACCGTTGTGGCGCGTGCAAAATTACAGCGCGCCCAGCAAGTGACTGATTTGTATGTATTTTTCACTATGGCATGGTTCGTGCTTTATGTAAGAGCGAAGGCCAAGCGCTGAAGTGCATGGCCAGGGGGAATTAGAACCGTATCAATGAAGGACACTACTATGATCAATCCGAAAAACTTGTGCGCTGCCGTTTTACTTACTGCTGTCAGCGGCTCAGCCATGGCCGAAATTACGGGCAACCTTGGCGTTACCAATAACTACCTATGGCGTGGTCTCACCCAGAGCGACAATGAATCAGCCATTTCAGGCGGCATCGACTATGCAAACGACAATGGCTTTTACGTCGGCACCTGGGCATCCAACGTCAACTATGGCGCAATGGACAGCTACTCATACGAGCACGATGTATACTTCGGTTATGGCGGCGAAGCAGGTTCCATCACCTACGACGTTGGATACCTCTACTACAACTATGACGCCATAAACAAGTTCGACTTTGGTGAAGTGTACGGCAGCGTATCGTTCGGTGACGCAACACTTGGCGCTTACATTCTGACCAACACCGAAGCAGACGATAATGGCCTTAACCCAGATGGTAGCCAGCAGGATTTCGGCGCTGGCGGCACCTACTACATATATGGTGACTATGGCTTCGAGCTGGAAAATGGCCTCGGAATTGGCTTGCACGCCGGTATGCATGAAGGTGATTTCAGCTATGCGTTCAACGGTGTACCAGATTCATATGTTGACTACAGCATTAGCTTTGAGATCGACGGCTTCAGTTTCACAATCTCCGATACTGACCTTGACTCTGAGGTAGTTGGAGATACATTGCAGAATGGCGATGTGAAGTTTGCAGTTGCTTACACTTGGGACTTTGGCCTCGGCAAATAGACTTATCACTAGTTAAAAAATCCCCGCTTCTGCGGGGATTTTTCGCCCAGCGTTTAGGCAAAATAATCCATATGGGTGATTTTGAGGCGAAAACGTCTGGTACGCCAATCCTTGAGCGCTGCCAATACATCCCTCGAGTGCGAATGCAGAGGTAACAAGATGGCATTTTCGATTACTTGACCAGCCCTTTGAATCCTAAATAGTGCTTCCGCGCCATACCGCCGAAGTTTTCTGAAATGGGCACAAATTCCCAAGATTAATTGATGAGCGCGTAAGCCGATCGAACAAGCACGAAAACCACTTTCTAATAAAGCCATGTCTGCTTTGCTATGCGAGAAACATCTCCTCACGTAGTCATACTCTCCTCTCCTCTTAATGTAGGCCTCCCTAGCTCGGAGTATGAGTTCTAGCGCTGGTGCGGACCAACGACAAGTGTCGGTTACTAGTAACTGTAACCACCGATCTTCTAGAACCTAGGTATGTTGAATAGCACCCGGGTTGCGCCACGGCGTGGCATTAATCTCTAGTAAGTCAGATACCACCCCAGGCGCAAAAAATTCCAGAGTAAAAATTGCTACGGCACCGCACCCCGTTGTTAGTGCCTGAGTGTGCTCGATACCCAATTGGGTGATGAGCACGTTGAGTGAACATTGAACCTCGGTCATTCGCAGGATTATAATGCGGCGTCCAACCTGAACAAGCCCCTTCAACAACTGATCGGGTAGAGGTTTTTCTAACTCGTTGTTCAAGACCATAACAAGTGGGACCTCACTCTGCGATCCTAGATCCGAAAATTCTAACATGGGTTCATTTTCTTGGCTGAGCTGTTGATACGAAACCCAGATAAAATCGACCCGTGGCAGCATCTATTGGATAGAGGAAGTTTCCAGCAGTCCAAAAATGACCAGCAAAAGGTCTAGTTGATTCCAGCTGAGATTAATGAGCTCAAAAATTTGTGGTAGATGGCGGTCCCCTACAGGCGCTTGCCTAGCGAGAAGGTAAATCGATGGAGACCTTCAGTTCGCGATGGAAGTCTATGTGGCAGAAAACTCAAACCAATTCCCAGGCAAAACTAGTACGCTTGTTCGCGGGTTTCAATCATGTGTCGCCGGAACACAATGCTGTTTCACGCAGTAGGCCAGTTGGTAAAGTCGAATCCAAACTCATTCACCTACACGATAGACACTGACTACAAATTGACGAGTTTGACGCAAGCTCAGGTCAGCCAGTTTTATTTCTGCACAGCATGCTTGATGGCACGGAACCCCCTGCCGACAAACTGGTTAGTGCAATGTATCTGCCGTTCGACGCAGACCCAATGGTTGTCGCCAACTCAGAAATGCGGATGCCACCGTACAGTGGTTATCACGCTTCAGTGGCTCAGGGCTACCGTGGCTTCCAACAAGGCGGTGTTCAGGTGCTAAAAAAGTGAGATGATTTCATACATGAAGTCTAGGTTCTAGTGGTTTTGATACACGGTATGGAAGACCCAACGGTAAGAATTTCAACAGTACAGGATACTCACGCCAGACACCTAAAATTAGAATTTAGGGCGCTACTAGGCGTGAGACAACCGGTATGGTCTGAAAGGTTATCAAAGCCCTCACGCCTTACCTTGCGACGCAGAAATGCTAGAATAACTTAACAGTAAGAATTGAGAATCGAGGGTTTCGCATGAGTAGTAACAGGTTTCATTTAGCAGTAGAGGTTGGTGATCTATCCTCAGCAATAGCTTGGTACCAAAAGGTACTGGGCTGTAAATTGGATATGGCCGAAGAAGGAAAATGGCAAGACATCAACTTTTGGGGCAATGAACTGACGCTTCATGCGTCAGAGCCTAGAGCAGCAGGCGTACGCAACAGACATAGTGTAGAGATGGGTGAAGTATGTGTGCCTCATTTTGGTGTTCATCTTTCGATGCAAGATTATATTAAAGTCAGGGCTAATGTAGAGGCTAATAATGGCTTTCTAGATACGCCCTACGTAAGGTTTGTAGGAACTGAATATCAGCAAGAAACCTTCTTTGTAGAAGACCCTCATTTTAACGTGCTAGAGATTAAGCATATGACAACGGCAGAACATAGTAGCGACCCCAGCCAATCGTGAGATTGACAGAAAGTTTGATCGTTCTTCCTAATCAGAATCGTCGAAATGGCAATCTCGTCGCCAACCCTCACAAAAATCGTTAGTCGCCGCTAATCGTAATCCGCTGATTAGTGATGTAGCGACCATCATCTGAGCAAAAGTGGGCCACGGTTGCTGCAATATCATCCGGGGTGCAAACGAAACCAAAAGGAGAATTTGCATCAAGCACACGCATATCGTCTGAGCCGCCCATTGCGGTGACGATTTTCCTGCCCATATCAGTATCAACGAGGCCAGGTGCAATAATGTTAACCCGCATGCCGTTTGGCTTTTCTTCACGCGCCAGGGTGTGTGCCATTGCCTCTACTGCTGCCTTGCTAACGCTATAAACACCAAAGCCCGGCGCCAGACTTTGCGCTGCAATGGATGAAATAACAATAACATCACTGCGATCAGCCTGACGCATGTGAGGGACTAACAAGCGGCACAAGTTGATCGGGCCAAAAAGGTTCGCGCCAAGTAAAAGATTCCACTGTTCATCCGTGGCATCAGCTATTTGCGGACGATTAATCGCAGCAGAACCAATACCTGCGTTATTCACCAGAATATCAATCTGGCCAAAATCACTAATCGCAGCCTCAGTCATTTTTGCGCAGGCGTCATTGTTTGCAACATCAGCCTGATAAATCTCAGCTTTTCGACCCAGACTACGAACTTCGCTGGCGACTGATTCAGCGGCCTCTTTATTATTTGCGTAGTTGATTGCAACGTCTGCACCCTCGCTGGCTAATCGCATGACTGTTGCCGCACCAATGCCACGGCTACCACCTGTAACCAATGCTACTCGACTATCAAAACGTCCCACTGTTATGTCCTCTTCTCAAAATTCATAAATAGACCATTGCGAACGGACCTAACCGTCACGACTCAAGAAGCACAATGCCATTATCTGCCGCGCCAAAGCAAGTTCATGTAATCACCATTACATGTCGCTACGACACTCTGTACCATGTCTGAATCAGCCCTCCATCAAAGGAACCATCAAAGGACCCATCATGATACAACGCTCATTACTAAACTCGTCATTATGTGCTGCCATGCTCAGCATCCTTGCTTCCGGTAATGTTTGCGCTGAGGTGTCCGCCGATCACCACAACAAGGTTCCCGCTAGCGTTGATGATCTCAGCTGGATGACGGGCTCCTGGGCGGGACCAGTCGGCCCTAATGTGCTGGAAGAAAACTGGGCCGAACCAAAAAATAACAGTATGGTTGCTGTCGTAAGAATGATGGGCGAAGGCAACACCAGCATGGTTGAGTTGATTGCTATTGAACCTCATGAAGAATCTTTGACGCTTCGTGTTCAGCAGTGGAACCCTGGATTTTCACCCCGAACTCCAGGACCACAAGTCATGAAACTAGAGGCGATAACCAAAAACAGCGTTACCTTTACAGCGACAGGTGAAGGCGACCTTGCATCCCTTAGCTACAGCCGACCACAGTCTGACAAGTTTCTTATCAGCATTGAAACCAGTGCTGGAGACAAATTCGATTTAACACTCACCGCACAGTAGCCGCCGCTTTATTACTTTAGTCCGACTGGCGAGCCTCATGTTCTTGATGCAATGCAGTCTTAGGCGTTGAGTGATGGCCGTGCAAGTAGTAACTCCGGTCGCCAGCAGGCACAAAAGACACCGAAGTCTTTAACCTCGGGTGTTGCCAGAATTCCTCTGTGCCCTCTTCTGCCTCAAAACCCTTAAAACCGGACTCGTCACCGTGCCGGTATGCCGCATCAATCACAACCAAAGCTAACATTATTCTGCGATCGGCAGAATAATTTGGCATGCCGCCATGCCATAACCTCAGGTCACGTATCACCAAGTCACCGGGACCAATACCTGTCGTCTGCTCAGCGGGGACAACGGCAGCGCGCCGAGTCAGCATCTCCTTGCTATATATACCCGGACCACTAGCTTTCCCAACAGAAGCTGTATGGCTACCGGGATATATCAATGTTGCACCATTTTCCAGCGTGAATTCCATCATCGGTATATTAATCACAACAGCCGGACAGGCGTCGATAATTTCGGCATTCGGCACGTCGCGATGTACTTTCTGCGCAGCCTTCTGATTTGGCCAGCTGGTATTTGCGCCATAAGTAGTCAACGTCGCCTGTTCGCCAAGAATACGCCGACACACATCAATCGCAAATTCGTTATAGACAATCTCATGAAACAGATACGGCATGTAAGGAGGTGGACGAAGGCTATTCCACGCGTTGACATTTCGGCTCGGCATTCTTAGATCAAGGTCTGATTGCATCTTGGAATGTAATGCTGCCACAATCTTCAACGGAATTGCATCTTGCAAACAAACAATGCCGTCTTCATGCATGATGTTAACCGCGGCACGACCCGTTTCAACTGAAAGCTGGCCGGCAGCAAGTTCATCAGCGTTTAACTTGATTGATCTCATCGTTAAGCTCATTCAAAAATGCGCGATTGATGGCATTATCCATAACCGTAAACCACAGTCGTAGAACCCTAGTCGCGAGTCCCACCTAATTATTTGTCGACTTCATCCTCATCTAACGTCTTCACGGAAATTTTAAGGAACTCACTTCTTTCTCGGAAGCCGGATAACAGATTCTTCTGCCAAGGCATCAATCTCTGTCGAACTAAATCCGAATTCCGCTAGAATCTCGACCGAATGCTCACCGACCTTGGGGCCACGCTGTGGGACTTTTTGCATCTCGTCACTCATATTGATTGGCGTCGCAAAGGTTCTGCTATTTCCGGGCACTTCATTTTGTGTTTCAACAATTACGCCGTTGGCAATCAATTGCGGATCGTCGATAACTTCGGTTGTATATGCTACTAACGAAAAGACAATACCTGACTCAGATAGCCGCTCACAGAGTACAGAGGAATGTAATGCAGCGAACCCTTCCGCTATTTTATCTTTAACTAAAAAACGATTTTTCATGAGTACCTTGCCATTCGCCATTCGCTCATCTTCCAACCACTCTGGATGCCCCAGAAGACCAACAAGCTTAGGCCAATCTCGTGGCGCGTTTTGCAAGCCAAGCACAATGTGTCGGTCGTCAGCTGTTGTATAAACATTTGAAACAGGGTTTGACCAACCTTCTTTGTTTCTGCGAGTAGCGCCGTCAAGACCCGCGAGTGTACCCTGCAGATTCAGGCCGTTCGCCCATGTACCCGTCGCTGCCAACGATGTACTCACCATGCTGCCCTCGCCTGTTTTATCCCGCTTATATAGCGCCATCACGATTCCCGCAAACAGCGTCATACCAGTCGCATGGTCACCAACACCACCAGCGGGGGGTGAGGGAGCGACATCTTTGTCATGCATGATATCCATGATCCCGGTACGTGCGAACCAGCCTGTGAGATCAAAAGCACGACGCTCCGCATCTGGGCCCTTCAAACCGTAAGCAGTGATTTGTGCAAATATAAGTCGAGGGTTATTTGCTTTTAATATATCGAAGGTCAATTTATACCGCTCAAGATTAGCGGCACTGAAGTTAACTAGAAACACGTCTGCTTGGCTCAGCATCTTCATCAAAACGCCATAGCCTTCCGGGTTGGTAATATCCATGGACAAGCTGCGCTTATTTCGCCCGGTGAGTTGCCATGAAAAATCAGATTCATGGCCGCCGGCAATCGTTCTCTGTCGATCACCTGACAGAGGCTCTATCTTTATCACATCGGCACCGTAGTCAGACATAATTGTCGCCGCACACGGCCCCGCCACAAAGGATGCTGCATCTATCACTTTAAGCCCAGAAAAAAGACTGTCCATTAGTTAACCTCAAAAAAGTGTCTGATCGAGATTAAACCACACTCGAGCAGGGGTTGAAAAATTCCATAGAGTATGGCTTGAACGCTAACATTTTAAAACCCACATTCACAATTCCCCGCGCTTGCATCCAACTCGGACCGCACAGCTAGCGGATAGAAAAAAGCGCCCTTCGTATCTAACCTTTTGAGAAACACTTAATATGCCTATTAATTTACCCTAGGAACACCCCGATGAAAATTACGCACACCCTCCTCATGCTAGTGATGACAACCTCTCTGCTCTCAAGCTGCATTGCCGTCGTTGCTGGCGGCGCGGTGGCCGGGGGATATATGCTGGGTAACGATGAACGTACCGTTGGCCAGATCGCAGACGATGCCGGGATTACCGCTGCCATCAAGAGCCGTTTGATTGCCAAAAAGGATATTAAGTCGCTCGATATCAATGTCGATACATACACCCAAGTAGTCACCCTTCGAGGACAAGTATCGACAGCAGCGCAAAAGCAGACTGCCATAAAGATCGCGCAGGACACAAAAGGCGTAACGAAGGTCATCTCAGAATTAAGTATCAAGCAAGCGGTGGAAGTAGAGGACCGCATGTAAACGGGTTTGCAACCTGCGGCAGGCGAACCTGCGGCAGGCTATCGCTTTCCAGACAGGATCAGCGTGTCACGAATATAGATCCATCGATCAGCGTAGCTTGGATTCATCAGTTTTGGATCCAAATCTACCGACGCGAGTCCCATCATGATCAAAGTTCTGGACTTTGCAGCTATCTCGTCGTAACCGAGGGCAAGAAATATCACATCGAGGTTTTTTATCAGCACCTCGTCATATCGATGTACCGCGTCAAAAGCACGTTGATCTTTTTGTGCCCACGCTCGCATTGCAATATTTAGTTGGCGCCCTGAACCCACCCCGAAAATAGTCGTCGCCTCTCGAAGCAGTTGCTCAGGATCATCTCCAACGCGATCTCGCGCCTCATCAAAGGGCAATTGAGCCTGTTCTGAGCCATAGAAATCAGATAACAAAGACAGATATTCATCAAAGTTTTTGAAGTGGTGGTAAAAACTGCCAGTAGATATTTCCAGTTTTTTAGTCAGGCAGTGAAGCTTTACGGCATCGATGCCAGCCTCGATAAGCAGAGACTGCCCCGCTCGTACCCAATCTAGCTTTGTTTTACCTGAACGACCCATAAAGATGCAGTTTCTATGCTATTCGAATTGATGTTTATGGTGATATTACAAGCGCTTGGAATATACCATAACACATGTTATGGTTTTTTGATTGAGCCATGAGGAGTATTGCCTCCAAATGCCGTCTGCCGATTTGTCATTGAAAATTTAGTTATCAGAGAGTGAACATGAGCGAAGCAGTTAAAATACAAGAGTACACAACACCCGAGCAGGAACAGGCGCAGAAAGGCGCAAATATACCTGACGTTAATGATATTGCCATTGAGGACATTAACCCCCTGAATGCACATCTATTTAGCGAAAATCGATGGGAAGGTTTTTTTGAAAGACTGCGCAAGGAAGACCCGGTGCACCTGAATGAAATCAGTACCGCTGGGCGCTACTGGTCTTTGACGAAGTATAAGGACATCAAGGCAGTAGATGCAGATTGGAAGAGATTTTCCTCAGCACAAGGAATTACGCTAGGGTTCAAGCTAGGCGCAGAAATACCAGCAGGCGCATTTACAGGTAGTGAACCCGCTTTTATTTCACAAGATCCGCCACGTCATGATGAGCAAAGAAAGACGGTCACTGGCGTCACTGCACCCACTAATCTTGTCAAGATGGAACCACTGATTCGAGAACGAACTTGTAAAGTTCTGGATTCACTGCCTGAGAACGAAACATTCGATTGGGTTGAAACCGTTTCAATTGAACTAACGACACTAATGCTCGCGACCTTGTTTGACTTTCCACTGGAAGATCGGAAGAAGCTGACGCGCTGGTCTGACGTCGTTTTCGCCATTCCAGAGCCAGGCGGCATCGTCGAAACCCAAGCTGAGAAGCGCGAGGAGTTCATCGAATGCGTACAGTACTTCGCCAAATTGTGGGAAGAGCGTAAAGAAAACCCAGGTGATGATCTGGTCTCTATGCTCGTACACGGTGAAGCAACGAAAGATATGCATGCTGCGGAGCATCTGGGCAATCTACTTCTGTTGATCGTCGGCGGAAATGACACAACCCGCAACAGCATGTCTGGCAGCGTCTATGCACTTAATAAGTTTCCTGAACAATACGACAAGCTAATTGCAAAGCCTGACCTGATTCCAAAATTTGTCGCTGAACTTATTCGCTGGCAAACACCACTCGCCTATATGCGTCGTACCGCCAATGAAGACTGTGAAGTTGGCGGCAAGCAGATCAAGAAAGATGATCAGGTGTTGATGTGGTATGCATCTGGTAATCGGGATGAAGACGTGTTCAAAAACGCCAATGAATTGGACATTGAGCGTCCTAATTCACGACAGCATCTCGCTTTTGGTTTTGGCATTCACCGATGTATGGGTAATCGGCTTGCTGAATTACAACTAAAAATACTCTGGGAAGAGATTCTGGTTCGATTCGAGAAGATTGAAGTTCAAGAGGAGCCTAGCCGCACCTTTTCTTCTTTTGTCAAAGGCTATACCAGCTTGCCGGTGAAAGTTAAGCGCAAAACCGCCTAGTGGATTTCGCCGCCATTTTGCCTTGTCACCCACTGCGGGAGTAAGCCGATGACTAACAATGAATCAACTTCGTCTGCCGTGGATCTTGAGCGTGCTCGTGACATTCACACTAAAGCCATGGTCATTGATGCCCATGTCGATATTGAAATCCCGGGTAGAGAATCACCCTATGTTGGCGACGACGGCAGATCAAAGGCTGCTCCAGACAAGATGGTAAAAGGCGACATGGATGCGGTTGTGTTTTCAGTCGCTTCTGGCCCAACGCCCAGAGATCAGGCAGGATATGACTCAGCCCGCAGAAAAGCGGGCAGAAAATTGGCAGCAGTCAACGAAATGCTGGCTGAACCAAGCAACAACCTTGTTTTGGCCACTACTGCTGACGATGTAGTTCAAGCGAAAGCATCAGGTAAACGGGCAATCGTGCTAGGGTTCCAGAATACGCAAATCATTGGCACAGATATTCCTACGCTGGACGAGTTCTACGATGCCGGTATTCGAGTGTTTGCACTTGCACATATCGGTCACAACGATTGTGCTGATTCTTCCAGACCGAACTTCATTACAGCGTTAGGTAAACATGAACCGGACGAAGAACATGGCGGATTATCAGAGTTCGGTCGTGAAGCGATCAAACGAATTAATCAGCTAGGCGGCCTTGTTGATGTCTCACAAACCTCAATGAATGCAACGCTGCAAACCATCGCGCTTTCGACAACTCCGGTTATCGCGAGCCATTCAAATGCCAGAGCACTTTGTGACGTCAGCCGAAACCTGTCAGACCAAGAAATCGATGCCATTGCTGTCAACGGTGGAGTGATTCATGTGTCGCCGTTTCGAGGGTATCTATTTGATACGACCAATAGCGAACTAGTCGCAGCTATCCGCACAGCACGACTTGAAGCGAATCTTCCGGAAAAGTATCTCTATCCTTTTGAGCTTTACTGGGAAATTAAAGATCCAGAAGAACAACTCGCTTTCACAGATACCATCAGCGACCTGCTGGCGGAAGTTAATATAGACAACTTTATCGATCACATTGACTATATTGCGAAACGGATTGGTGTGGCGCATGTTGGCATTGGCACCGACTTTAACCATGGCGCAGGAATCGCAGGGTTCAATGAAGCCAGTGACGCGTTCAATGTTACGGTCGCGCTGATGGCTCGCGGCTATTCAGAAGCCGATATCGACAAAATATGGGGCCGAAATTTCTTAGCTGCGCTAAATGCAGCGCAGAACAGTTAATATCGTAGCGTTAAATCGTCCAGCCTTGAGGCGATTTACTCGCTACATACCCCACTTGTTAGCCATGGCAAGTACTGGCTCTTCTTTCGTCATAAACTCGAGCAGGACAGGTTTGCCGTTCTCGGTTTGTTCTATACCTCGCGTTAAGGCATCACGCACATCAGAGGCTTTGTAGATTTTTTCAGCATAACCACCGAGGGCCGTTGCGACACCGGCATAGTCACCACCCAGCGTGCTGGAATTGTACTTTTCATTTGCAGCAGGCATATAAGCGTCGTATCCACCCATGGCATGGTTGTTAACTAGCACCGTCATGATAGGCAAACCTGCGCGAGCAGCTGTTTCGAAATCCATACCCGACATGCCAAACCCAGCGTCACCGATAAAGTTTACAGAGAGCCAATCTGGCTTCGCGAGCTTGGCGCCGAGCGCAAGACCCAGACTCGAACCTAAGTGAGTTGACTTACCCCACCCCAGATACCCTCGCGGCGTTAAAGCATCATAAAACGGTACAATCTGATCACGTGGATTACCAGCGTCATGGGTGACCACCGTCTTTGACTTATCGAACAAAGTGTTCATCTCATGGATGATACGATAAGGCGATATTGCGCCTTCATCATCACAGTGTAAACGCTCAGCCCACTCATCATGAAATTCCTGCTTGAGCCGGGCAATTTCGGTGATGATCAACGTCGCTCGTGGCTGCCCTTGATTGCCAACTCTCAATTTTGCAGCGGCAATCAGTTGTTTCAAGACCAACTTGGCATCGCCGAGGGCCGAGCAGACGACATTACGACACTTGCCAATATCAGAAGCTTCGTTGGTGATCTGTCCTAGCACTGCATCAGCCGGCATGCGCGCTGTAAAATCATTGATGGTAAAACTGGTACCAACGCCAAGGATAAAGTCTGATTCGTTCGCAAAATGCCCGGCTGCTTTTGTGATTGTTCGCCCGGATACACCTAGCGACAACTCGTGATCTTCGGGGAAAACACTCTTACCCATCAGGGTTGTGGTGACGGGTATTTGCATCAGTTCCGCAAATTCTTTCAGCTCGTCCCATGCCTCACCGTACAACGCACCGCTACCTGCGATGAGCACGGGGCGCGAGGCTTGCAGAAGTCGATTAAGAATATCTTCAATGTCAGCCTCATCAGCGGCCGAGCGAACTCGGCGCGGGGAATGGTAAGCTGGAACCGTTTCATCGGGGTATTTACCCCATAGAAGATTAACGGCAGTTTCGAGCAGCACCGGACCTGGCTTGCCGTTTTTCAAGGCAGCAAAAGCCTGCTCAAATTTTCTTGGAATTGTCCTGGCATCATTGATCAGCTTCGCCATTTTGGTGATGTCGCGAAATGACCGAGAAGCCATGAACTGCGGATCATAGTCCTGCATCGCTGGCGCATGTGCGCCCGGCAATATGATGATTGGTGTATTGTCACCGTAAGCTTGGGCTACCGCCGGAAAGCTCGCCTCAATGCCTGGCCCGTCCTGCACCGCCACGGCACCGATTTTGTTACCGTTGTGCATGCGGGTATATGCATCCGCCATATTAATTGCAACGCGCTCGGTTCGCGCAATAATTGGCTTGATATTACCTTCAGCCGCAGCGTTAAATAGCCTGTTATTCGGGAAGCCCGTGAGAAACTCAACACCTTCGGCTTCAAGGATGCTGATGATTAAATTTGCGTTGTTCATGATACTGCCTCGTTCATGTTATCTATTTGCCTCGCCCCAATCGCATAGTAGCCATCAACTTCTTCGCTGTGTCTTGAACTTTCTAGCTCGGCAATCCCGCCAACGTCGACAATTAGGCCTGAGTGTCTTCGCAAGGTTGTGGCAAGACGATTTTGATGCTGCTTGAAACCAATACTATTGTCCGAATGACACGGGTAGTCAAACCGTATTCAAACCTGAAGGACGCGTTATGGAGTTTTAGCCTTGCTTTTAACTGCAGGCTTTTTGGCAGGTTTCTTGGACTTAAGTTTAATAGGCTTAGATTTATTAGGCTTAGATTTATTAGGCTTAGCTTTATTGAACTTAGGCTTTTTCGACTGAATATCCTTCAAGCCTGTTGGCAACTTCACCTGACTCTGGATGATAAGCTCACGCAATGCCGTTTCCAGTGGCAACATAAATGCCTGGTAACTCGTTTCCTTACGGCTGATTGCTTTTAGCAGGGTTTCCCATTGAGCAGTCATATCGGGTGTCGTCGCCATCGCGGGCAGACTGGTGATTAAGCCTTTACCTGCCGCTGTTGACCGAATCGTTTTACCTTTGCGCTCGAGGAAATCACGGGTAAATAACAACTCGATGATACCGGCCCGGGTCGCTTCAGTGCCTAGGCCATCGGTTTCTTTCAGTACCCGTCGAATCTCCGCATCCTTAACGTAACGGGCGATGCCGGTCATGGCTTTGAGCAAGCTGGCATCATCAAATGGCTTGGGTGGAGAGGTTTCCTTCGCGAGTATCTCGCCCGCTTCACTGCTACAGATGTCGCCTTTTTGCAGCATCGGTAGATGGCTGTTAAGCGCCGCTTCCTGCTGCGGATTCTTGTCCTCGCTAGCAGTACGGCTAGGGAACAATTGTTTCCAGCCTGGCTTAAGGGATTCACTGGCTTTGGCGATAAAGCTACCGCCAGCAATCAATAATGCGATCTGACTCTCTTGCGATTCAGCATGAGGGTAGAATTGAATCAGATACTGTCGGGCCGCCAATTCATAAATGTCTCGCTCAGCCTTAGTGAGATTACTGGTATCCATCTTTCTCGCTGTCGGGATGATGGCATGATGAGCTTCCACTTTTTTATCGTTCCAGGCTTTGCTCACGAGACTCGAGTCTGCCTCGGATACTGCGCTCGACAGCGCCGCGCTATTATTTTTGATGGCGTCCAATACTGTGCCACGTTCCTTAAGATGTTCAACCGGCAAATAACGGGAATCAGAACGCGGATAGGTCAGCAGTTTATGTCGTTCATAGAGGCTCTGACAGGTGTCTAGTACCGCCTTGGCACTCATACCAAATCGTTTGGCTCCATCAATCTGGAGGCTGGATAAATTGTAAGGCAGAGGTGGTGCCTGTAGCCGCTTCTTTCGACTGCTACTGGTCACCGTGGCCGGTTGATTAGAGATGCGGGCGACGACGTTTTCGACAAGCCCGCGCGACAATACCCTGCCTTCTTCATCTTGCCAAGGCTGGCACTCTTCACTCGGTTGCCAGCGCGCCTTAAATCGGTCGCCATCTTTTGTCAGTAAATTTGCAATGACCTGAAAAAAAGGTTTCGAGACAAAGTGTTCGATCTCGGCATCACGCGCCACCACCAGACCTAACAGTGGAGTTTGAACGCGACCGACAGACAATACGCCTTGGTAACCGACCTTTTGACCTTGCAAGGTAAAGGCGCGGGTCATATTAATGCCATACAACCAGTCCGCTCTTGATCGTGCCAGCGCAGAAGTAGACAACGGTATAAATTCCCGGTTATCCCGAAGCTGGGATAGAGCGCGGGTGACCGCTGCGGGATTAAGGTCGTTGATTAGGCAGCGTTGAATAGTAGCCCGCTTAGTGCCCCTGACGCCGAGGTAGTCGATGACCTGATCAACCAGTAACTGTCCTTCACGATCCGGATCACCGGCGTGAACGAGTTCGTCGGCTTCCTTGATTAGATCCCGCAGCACCGAGAGTTGCTTACGGCTTGTGGGCTTGGGTTTCAGTTGCCATTTTTCAGGCACAATGGGTAAATGTTCCAACTGCCATTTCTTGAATTTAACATCATAAGCGTCAGGTTCAGCTTGCTCTAGCAGGTGGCCGATACACCAGCTGACACAATCGCCGTTGCCCACGGTGATAAACCCGTCGCCTCTCTTGTGGGGCTGGGGCAAGACGTCGGCAATGGCGCGGCCAAGGCTTGGCTTTTCGGCGATATAAAGCTTCATAGGGTGTTGCATGCACTGGTAGCGGAACAATAGCTGGATATTACTGTATATATAGCCAGCACAAAAGAGACACCGGAAACGTTGTACAGCTTATGCCTGAATTTGCATAGGTTCGATATAGCTTCTGGATTATCTCACCCTTCCGTGGTTATGCAATACTTTCCTAAACTTGAAGAAGTGAGATTAATTCGTACTATAGGTGATCGAAATATGTGAGTTGACGAGCGTGAGCACGGCAGAATGGATTTTTAAGTGAGCCTACTAACGCTAACTAACGCATGGCTTGAATTGCCTGCCAAAGGCTTTTCGAGAAACCCTACGGTGACGAGCAGCGGGATTCACTGCGACTGTTCCGGCTTGATTAGCTTGCTGTGCGACAGTTTGGCGGTGCCAAAACCCTATGCGATAAAGCGGCCGCGTGCCGTTCACTATTTTGCCATCCTGCAGGAAATAGGCTCTAGCAATGTTAGCCAGATAAAACCCTGGAACCTGATGGCATGGCGCAAAGAAAATGTTCCGAAGTCCGGCGATAGTGGCCATGTTCTGTTGGTTGCAGGAGAGCCACACAAGGTAGAAGAGAACGTCTACCGCCTTGAGGTCATTGATGCCACCAAACTCCACAACGGCCTGGCCCGTCGCGAGATACGCTTACATACCAATACCCAGGGCAAAGTGATTGGCGTGCAATTGCATGAGTCTGAACCCAAGGTCAAGCGAAGCCCGATCTACCATGCCCCTTTGCTCAGCAAACGCTATTGTTTGGGTTGTGGTGTACCTCGAAAATTGTGCCTGTGTAACCAGGTTGAAGTAAACCGGCTGCAACCTCCCATTATCATTTTGCGTCATCCAGATGAGCGCAAGAAAACCCTTTCAACGGTGTCTTTAATCAAGCAGTGTTATCCAGAAGTACTCGTCAAAGAAGGTGAAGTTTTTAGTCCGATTCAATACAAAAATTTAGCCTTACTGTTTCCTGAGACCCGCACTAAAGCTAACACTATGCAATCCAGGAGTCTTTCAACTCATCTCGATTCACGAACGGAACAACAGACGTTGGTATTGCTAGATGCAACCTGGCGCAAAGCAAAGCGGATGTTGCACGAGAATGTATGGTTATCTGTGCTTCCGCGTGTGAGCCTTGAACCGAACAAAATATCCAACTATCTGTTGCGCAAAGTGCCCAACCCAAGCGCGCTTTCGACGGTTGAAGTCTTCGCCATGATTGCGAACGATCTGGTCTTACCTGAGCTCTTCCGAGTTTTTATGCACAAACAAATAGAACTGATGGGTAAGGACAAATATGAAAGCAACTATCGTGACTATATTAACTATCCGCCGCTGTAGCTCCTAAAATATTCAGACTTACTTGTTCTAACGTTTTGTGAGATTGATATTGTGTTGCTCGAGGCCTTCCCGCATGGTCGCTGTCGAAATGAAAACCTCCCGCAGCAACATTAACAAAGCAAGAATCAGGACCACCATCGCCGCGATAAACAGCATGGATATCGCGTCGGACATGGACCTACCCAGCACGTAGCTTAGAAATATCATCATTACCACTAGACACACCATCAGTGCACAAAAAGTGCAAAGAATAAAAGAATTATTCAACATTCTCGCACGTTGCCATAGCAGCCGGAGTTCTTTATTGCCAAAGGCTTCGTATTCAGACCCTACAAGTCCATTGGCCATTCTGGTTTCGATCTCCCTGGCGCGATCTGTCACTCGGCCTAGCCGGGTGGACAGGATACCAAGCAGTGCCGCAACGCCGGTGAGTAAAAATACTGGCGCGACCGCCGCCTGAACGACCTGAGCGATGCTGACAATATCAAGAATGCTGGAACTCAATGACGACCTCTCTTATTATTGTGTTGGTGCGCTTTTCATGGGTTACGTTAAAGAATTGTCCCTACGGATATTTCAGTCGTTTAGCTTCAATCGCTGAGCGAATACGCCCTACTAAGATCTCGGCTCACGCCGCATCGATGCTTGCCAACAGTATAACAAACTCCTCTCTGTGGCAGGCAATCCCGTGGCAGGAATTAACAACCAAACTATTCAGATGGAAAGGGGTCTTTGCCAACAGGAACTGCGGCTTCACTTTCGAGAAATACAGGCAGAGATATGTGCTCCCTCTGAACTAACCGTTTCACTGCATCGCTAACCTTAGCTGCAGCGCCTGCATTAAAGGCTTCATTAAACTGCAACAGCAATTTCACATGCCAATCAGGTTGACCGGAGGCTATGAGAACTGGCTCCAAATTGTTGGCGCTCAAGATTTCAAATCGACCTCCGCGTTTCAGGAGCTACGAAAAAAAATTGCTTCTGTACTTGATTTCAGCTGGAGTTTTTCGCTGACCTACTGAGAACAAAATTGCCCGCTGAGTATTTTGGAAAGTAATTTCTAATCCGACTCAGCAATTCCTGACGCCGAACTGGCTTGGTGATCACGTCATTCATCCCCGCCGCAATGCATGCGTCCTTGGCATCGTCGAGTACATCGGCAGTCAATGCAATAATTGGCACCTCACAACCATATTGACGAAGTCGTCTAGTCGCTTCAATGCCACCGAGTACCGGCATGTGGCAATCCATAAGAACAAGATCAAATTGCTGTTTGTAGATAAGGTCTATCGCTTCCTGACCATTGTTGACGGTCACTACATCCAATCCGACTTTACCGAGATACGCCTCGGCGACCTTCTGATTGACTAAATTGTCTTCTACCAATAGCACAATTCCAGAAAGCCGAAGATCTTCGATTCCGTCCAATTGAGGGACATCCTCAAATTCTGCGACTACCCTCGGTAACGTGAACCAAAACACACTCCCTGTTCCCAATTCACTATTAACGCCAATCTCCCCGTCAATTGCCTGAACAATCTTGGCACAAATTGCTAAACCCAATCCCGTTCCCTCACCGCGACGACTTGATCCTGTATCCGCCTGTTTAAACGGTTCAAACATCGCCTCGGCTTCAGCACTCTCGATACCGCATCCCGTGTCAACCACTTCAATTCGAAATTTGTCTTCTATAACACTAACGTTAACCTCAACACTGCCCTCAAGATCCGTGAACTTAACTGCATTGCCTATCAGGTTTACCAGAATTTGTCGCACCCTGACGGGATCAAGATAAAAGAAACCGAGGGCCTCCGAAGGTACATGTTTCCCCAACAGCACGCCTTTTTCATTAGCAGGCACCTGGCAAATGGCTAGACTTTCATCCACAATCCGGCGCAGGCTCAGAGGCTGCAGACTTATCTCCATACGTCCTGCTTCGAGTCTCGCAAAATCAAGAATATCATTAACAATCTGTAGCAAATGATTCGCGGAGAACTGAATAGTCTCGGATATTTCTCGCTGATCAGCAGTCAACCCAGAGTCGAGCAGAACTTGTGTCATTCCGAGTATTCCGTTCATTGGCGTACGAATTTCGTGACTCATCGTTGCAAGAAAGCTAGTCTTTGCATTTGAGGCCTGTTCAGCTAATTTCTTCTGAGCACGCAATTGCTCCCCTAATTGCTCTAACTCTTGTAAGCCAACCTCATATTGCTGAATGATGAACAAGTGTTCTACGGTGGACTCGAACAACGGAAAATCATCAATTCGTAACTTTAGCGATTCAAAATCTGCCAATTTCGGCACCCATGCGGTGCACATGAAAAATATTTTATCTCCAAATACCTGCCAATCTCCTCGCAGCAACAATCCATGATCTGTCTGACAAACCCATAACCGGCGACGCTCTAAAAGAAAAGAATCGATATCCAGTTTTGCACTCAGTGGCCGCTTCACTGTGATCAGTTCCGATATTGGACGCCCGAGCCAATCAGCAGGTAGAAAACGTGTAACGAGATGCCCAGCCTGAATGACACGCAACTGTTTATCTAAAACCAAATGAAAGGGCAACAGCTCATCAAAATACTCGGCTGGCGGAGCGTGTAACTTGTTAGGAGAGGATGTGGATTTCAAATACTTCACCAACAACCTCCCCCTTCACAGATTCAATGTGAGTAACTTCAACGTTTTCATCAAACCGGAGGGCAAGTCCCTCTAACACTCCATGTACCATAGGTTTCAGACCCACTCGATGGCTGCTGTAATGAACCCGAAAGAGGGTCTCGGATAACTTTTCAGTATGAAATTCTGGCGGTTGTAAATCAGGCATAGTCATAGCAATACGGGCATGTAGATCATTTCCAAGGTGCTCGAGAAACTCGCCAAGTGTTTCTCCAAATAAACTAATCAGGGAACCATAACCTTCTGAAGCGGTAAACCTGATCCAGTAGGAACCGAACTGACGCAGAAGTTCATCTGATGGAACGTCCAGTAACTCTGATGCCCTATTCACCAGATCATAGGTCACTTTGTCGTCATATCCCTGCATACTAATGAAGTGGTGATCAACACCCACATGATCCGCAATCTCTATCCAGCAGGGCTCACCAAATCCTTCGACGATAAGATCTCTGATAGCTTTGTTTACCATGCCATACATAAATCGAACCAACATTGTGTCTACACTACAGTACTGATCAGTATAGCCAGCATCGCTCAGTTTGCTCTATTTTCTATTGATCGTGACGCTAGCTTGTTGCTGCGGACACCGCCAACTTCAACCAAAATCATCCTAAATGAAGCTCGGCTTTCGTCAGATTAAGATGTCGGAGTCGACTGTTGTTACCTTTGCGAAAACCATCGCAGGTGCTAACAACCAGCCTATTCAGACGGAAAGGGGTTTTTACCCGTTGGAACTGCAACTTCGCTTTCGAGAAATACAGGCAGAGATATCGGCTCTCTTTGGACTAACCGTTCCACCGCATCGCTAACCTTAGTTGCAGCGCCTGCATTAAAGGCTTTGTTAAACTGCAGCAATAATTTCACATGCCAATCAGGTTGACCGGACGCTTTGAGAGCTCGCTCCAAATTTTCAGTGCTTAGGACTTCAAACCGAACTTCGCGTTTAAGCAGCTGCGAAAAACATGCAGCAATTTGCATGTAAGTCCATGATCTTGCCTCTGTTAACAGCAACGTCTCATTGTCGCACGGCGTTACCAGCAGCTGCGCTGCCACTGCACCAATGTCATCAGCATTGATCATAGCGATAGGTTGATCTGCCACTGCAGAGCGAATAACGCCCTCCTTTGATGCCTGTTGCCACTGAAAGGACAAATTCTGATGGAAAAAGTTGGGGTGGAGAAAAGTATGAGCAATGTTAGCGTTACGTATCTGCGATTCCGTTTCTGCATGCCAGCGACCGCTGTCCACATTAGAGTTCAGCGTTGTGCTAAGACCTGATACCTTAACGATATATGCACCTGTCTTTTTCGCCTCAGCCACCACATAGCCTTGATACAAAACCTGATTAGGATCGACTGGAGTACATAAAAACACGGCCTGCACGCCTTGCATAGCCCGCGCAATGGAGTCGGGTTCTGTGATGTCCCCTTGCACGATCTCTAAGGCCGGGCCTAAATCTCGCCTTGCCCACTCTACATTCCGCACCAGCACCCGTGGACTAACCTTGTGTTGCTCAACAAGATGCTTAACGACTGACCGACCGACGCGGCCATTACCATTTATAACTAGAATCATGATGAGCCTTCCTAACTTTACATCTATTTCTAGACCCTATTTGCTAACGTTTCACCCTGCTCAACATTATCCTCAAACTTTTCCTGCAAAGAATAAAGCTATCCAAATAAAAACATAAACCAATGAATCCCCAACTAAAGTATACACTTCTCACCACGCGGAGTTCTTTTAGATACACATCCAACGAGCAGTCGCACACAAGACTCATCCTTTTCATCGTGGAAAAATGCTGCGATGGTACACTGCTTAACAAACTAGCAGTTCGTAAATCCTTTCATAGAAAAGGCAAGGCTGTTGAATAAAGGATAGAGAAGAAGACAGGCTGATAGAGGCACTGGCGCCTAATTTTGTCAAATACTTCTTACTAGGGAGCAAAAAAATTATGCCTATGGAACAAAAAGGAGAGCGTTTTTTCTTCATAGGGGGGCTATTGTTAACCGCAATTGTCGTCGCTGGCTTTTTGCCGCCGGCTTTTGTCAGGCCAAATGGCGTACTTTCAGCGCCCTTGCTCTACCACGTGCATGGGCTAGTTTTTCTGTCATGGTTCCTCCTGTTTTCGTGCCAAGCCAAGCTTATCCTTGGTCAAAACAAAAAGCTGCACCGTCGCTTAGGTCAGTCTAGTCTGTTGGTGGCAACGGCAATGGTCGTGCTCGGTTACTTCATGATCCGAGCTGCTTTTAGAAACCCAGAGTTTAGTATTGCAGGTAATGGACCTGTTGCGTCAACACTGTATCCAGTTACCGACATGTTGAATTTCAGTATTGCTTTTACCCTAGGATACGTTAATCGAACTAACGGAGTAGCACATAAGCGGCTGATGCTACTTGCAGGGATATTGATTCTAGACCCTGCAGTGGCTCGATTGATCGAAACAATTGGCGCGCCTTTCCCCTTGATTCCTATCTTTGAGCTTTGTCTGTTTGCCGCCCTGATAGGCTATGATTTTATTAAACTAGGAAAGCCACACTGGACCACCTTAATTGGTCTAGCACTTTTCTTCTTGGCGATGGCCGCTAAGTTGACCTTGTCTCATCATCCACGCTGGGCAGAATTTGTAACATTCGCGTTTGGTTAAATGGCAGCTAGCGCGGAACCAGCCAGCCGAGTCACATACCGGCACATGCATTCAAGGCATCTACACAAGCCTACGTTGGCAAACCACTGCCACACGGCAAGAAAAGCGGTCACCATTAACATTGAATAGCTTTAGCGTATGCGCAAGTAAACTTCCAGCTGTGTGATTGGCTGAGCAAAGCGCAACTGGAGGCTTGCGGAGAGCCCTAATAGAATAAACAATGATCAGTCACCGATACTTGATGCAAAAACAATGAGTCGATGTAAGTTGAAACTACCGAGAAAAACTGCTGCGCTGCTTACGGCAGTTAAACTATAACTTAGAATTTAATGCGATGAGCCCTCAGACAGAAGACCCAACAAACAACAACATGCTGAAAAATAGCAGTGGCTCCGAGGCGCTTGTAGATGAAGGTTTAAAGCAACATAGCCGAGGTAATCTGGCAGAGGCTGAAAACTCCTACAAGCGCGTTCTGGCGCAGGACCCACTCCACCCTATCGCGCTACATTATCTGGGGGTCATCGCACTTCAGGCTAACAACCTGAATCTGGCCGTAGATTTGATTCAGCGGGCAATCCAACAATCGCCAGAATATGTCGAAGCTTATAGCAACCTTGGCAATGCGTACCAAGCCCAGGGAAAGTTTAAAGAAGCAATTGACTGCTTTGAGACAACCCTCATGCTCACTAAAAATTCGGGACTACCAAACCCTGAGGTACTAGCAAATCTTGGCAACGCCTACGCTCAGATCGCGGTATTTGATATTGCGCTGGAACATTATGAAAAGGCGATCGCGATTGCTAAAGCTCAGGGCAGAGAGCTGCCAGAGGTTCACCGAAACTTGGCTAACACCTATCTTCAGCTGGGACTAACAACGAAAGCTCTCGCTAGCATCAACCAGGCAAATCGCGTGCAACAAAATAATCTAGCAATCCAACTGACCATGTCAAACATACTGCATGAAGCAGGTCGGCACGATGATGCCGTTTCGTGTTATCTGGACATTCTCAAGCGGCACCCAAATTCACCCCAGATTCATACCAACCTTGGCAACGTACTAAGGTACATAGGACAGATTAATGAAGCGTTGACTCACTACAATATGGCAATCGAAATTGATCGCACATTTGATGAAGCCTTCTACAACCGTGCCGTCGCACATATGGAGAATGGCGACATGGAAGAATCAAAGGCAGATGCTAATCGAGCCATCGAACTCAACCCTCTGTACGGCAAAGCACACGGCCTACTCGCTGGGTTTGCCGACTCCCCTGCCAGCCTAAACACAAGTTTATCTGCACTTCAGAGTGCCTTTGCTCAGCAAGACCTTGCTGCAAAAGAAAAGACATATCTCGCTTTCGCGTTAGGCAAAACACTTGAAGGTCTCGAACAATATGACAAGGCATTTGCGTACTATCGACTTGCAAACACGCTTAAACGAAAATCAATTAAATTTAACACAACGCGAGAAGCCAGTTTTTTTGTAAATCTCAAGCAAGTAACCGAGCCAAAAAAACTGAAAAACCTAACAAGGCTTCAACCTTTGGAGCGGGCAGAAATTACGCCAATTTTTATTATTGGCATGCCTCGCTCGGGTACTACTTTAGTTGAGCAAATACTCGCGAGCCACCCCGAGATCCACGCTGCTGGTGAACTGAGTTACTTTCCAGAGTGTATTTCGGCTGAACTCGCGACAGTCAACGATATCGATTACACCGCCGCCCTCGGGCAGGCAACGCCTGAATCAATCTCCCGTATCGCACAAAACTACCTTAAAAAACTTGCCGCCCTTAAACCGGAATCCCGCTATGTTACGGACAAGTTACCGATGAATTTTCTGCATTTGGGTTTGATAAAAATGACGTTTCCAAATGCCACAATCATACATTGTCAACGTCATCCTCTTGATACTTGCCTGTCAATATACAAAAACTTATTCGTTGCAAGAGGGCATAACTATAGCTACGATCTTACCGAACTAGGCACGTTTTACGCCGCCTACAAGGACTTAATGGCATTTTGGCGTGAGAGCCTTCCCAATTTCGTATACGAAAGTTCCTATGAAAAACTGGTACAGGAACAGGAGCAGGAATCGAGAAAACTGATCGATGCTTGCGGACTCGACTGGCATTCAAATTGTCTAGACTTCCATAACACCAAGAGACGGATCCTCACCTTAAGTGCGACGCAGGTTAGAAAACCGATGTATAACAAATCAGTCGGTTTTTGGCGAAACTATCAGCGGGGCCTTGCGCCATTAATTGAGATATTGGGCATCGAGTAGCAGTTACTTTTTTCATTAGTGATCCCGAGCATACTCTCTTGCTGCTAGTGATAAAGCGGTAACGAAATCGTTCAATCGCAAGGATATCTAACAAGTTATAGCAAGATGAATTGATTACATGCTCAGAATCACTGTCACTTGTCTCTCTAAACACTCAACTTAAAGATTAATCTTTTCAAACTTTCATTTTATCTCAAGCAGCAAACCTTTAGCTCTTTTTTCGTGTCTAATTCAATACAGGTATTCAGAACCACTTCGGTAACCGAAGCCTTTCCAACATGCCAATGAGGATTTTGAAATGATTAAGACGATGATTATTGCTGCAACACTTTCTACTACGTTTGCTATGGCAGCCAGCGCATCCGTTGTTAATACCCAAACTGTCAGCGTGCCATACCAAGCATCAGTCGTTGGTAGTGACGAAGCTCAAACAGTATTGATAGCTCGAATTAAGCGAGCTGCAAAGCAAGTCTGTGGAACAACTCATCGAACGAATGCTGGGTCGCTCACACAGGTGATGAGAAACCGAACATGTTACAAAAGCACTTTAGAATCCGCGATTGCTGAAGCACAGCTGAAGCAATCAAATAACTCATAATTAGGCTCATTCACCCCTATGATCGAAAGGCAAGATGAAACCGAAAAACAAAGAGACGCGTGGCCTGAATTATGGTCGCGCTTTTTTGTACAGAGTGATCGAAAAAAGTGTGTTTAGGCTATGTCAATCTACCTGGATTATAGAGGGGCGAGGTTGGCTGCAAATAAAAACGGCTCCCGAAGGAGCCGTTAATTTCATATGTTTGAAGAATAAGCTTCCTTTCGTCTAGCGGTACCCGCTAGACCGAGACCGACAAGGCTTAAACCGAATAAAAAAAGTGATGCTGATGCTGGTGCTGGCAAGGACAAGGCGGCGCTGAAGGCCGTATCGCAACCCAAATCTCCGACAACATTGTCATCGCCAAATAAGACGTAATCATTCACTGAAACGGCACCACCACAAGCATTACCAACACCGTTTAGCTTCGTACGATCTCCAGTATTGACGAAGCCATTTGCAAAAATAAAGCCTCTCATGCTCACGTCTGCTGCGGCTTGCGCATAGCCAGATGAACCAACCGCGTCGCCAATCACATTCCAGATAACTTGGCTGTTAACGGTAAAGTTTATAAGCGCTACGGTCGATCCCGCAGCAAAGTTCAAGTAGTTATGAATGTTGAATAGGAAATCACCGTCCACATTTTGACCATCAAGGGTTAGGGTTTTGCCAGCCCTTATGCTCAGATAATCTTCACTATCATACACACCCGCTGTGAGCGTCTGGTCAGTTACACCGAATGTGATGGCTAGATCTGTCGATCCCTCGGTTACTCCCAATTGGTCCAGAGTTGCTTGCACAGCATCAAGTTGGGTTTTCTGATTTATAACTACGGGAGGTACATACCCTAAGACTGACGAAAGCTGATCAGTAATGTTGCCACTCACTGTCGCTTGGACGCCTGCCGTATAGAGTCCTCCGGCTTCAACATCTCCGCCGATTGTTGAATGCGCACCAGTACCTGCAGTAGTTCCCGCAACAATACTACCACCGACGTTTGAATGTACCCCAGTGATGGCGGTGGTTCCAGCCTGAATATAACCATTGACTGTTGTATGCGCGCCTAAATTTACGGCGGTTCCAGCCTCGATATTGCCTCCGACGGTTGAGCCCACGCCGATCGTAATCGGCACAAAACCCTGCATATTACCACCGACAATAGAACGTTTCCCTACATTCACACCGAGGGCAGCATAGGTCGACTGATCCTTTAGCTCAACATCTAACAAATCCAATGGTATAAAACCAGCGTGAGCGCTCGAAGTAAAACAAAAAACTGTGATAACAAGCAGCTTATTAAATTGTCTCACAGCGCCACGTGTATAATTTTTTTTTAATTTTTGTTTCATATTTCCTCACTTTCTATTGCTCTTGTACTTATTTTTATTACTGCTGCAAACTCGCCGATAAAAGATCGCTTAAGTGGTGCTGCCGTCGACTGTACCAAACGGGAGACTAACCGAATTACCGTGGGAACCTGTGGTTACTTTGTAGGCTACTTGTAAGATATCTCTCACAATATCATCTGTGCCGGCAGCCTTAACTAGTTAGTTCCCGTCCGTAAATACCCATTCCTGAGTGAATTTCGGAGACTTTTCAGATCTGTTGGTTTGAAAATCAATAGGTTGTCGGAAAGTAACCATGGAGATGTTAAGTTTTCGGATAAGAACTAGTTACAAACGGCATCTAGATCATTGAATCTAGCTTAATAGCAGCAAGCATGGGATTGTTATTTTGTGGGTTTTTTGTAAACCGTCTCGCATAAGTTTCTAGACACAAAGAAGCAAAGTAAGCATGTTCGAAATCAGGTTGCACAATAGTGTTTTAGACGAGGTGGCAAAGTGAGAAAAGCCAGAACGAAAACACTGTCATCTATCTCTCCAAAGACTCCGCTTAAAGATTAGTCTTTTCAAACTTTCGGTTTGTCCCAAGATGCAAACCTTTTGCTCTCTTTTCATGTCTAATTCTATACAGGTGTTCAGAACCACTTTGGTAATCGAAGCCTGCCAAACATGCCCATGAGGATTTTGAAATGATTAAGAAGATGATTATTGCAGCAGCACTTTCTACTATATTCGCTATGACAGCTAGCGCTTCCGTTGTTAGTACCCAAACTGTCAGCGTGCCATACCAGGCATCAGCCGCCAGCAGCGATACAGCTCAAACAGTGTTACTCGCTCGAATTAAACGGGCCGCAAAACAAGTATGTGGAACAACTCATCGAACGAATGCCGGGTCGCTTACTCAGGTGATGAAAAACAGAACATGCTATAAGAACACTTTAGAATCCGCGATAGCTGAAGCAGGATTGAAGCGATCAAATAATTCATAGTCGGACTAAATACCCGCTATGATCGAAAGAGACCAAAAGAACGAAAGACAATGAGAAGCGCGACCTGAAACTGAGGTTGCGTCTTTTCCTCTTAGTTAGTTCCCGTCCGTAAATACCGCTTCAAACGTAAATTCCCCAGACTTTTCAGATCTGTTGATTTGAAAATCAATAGGTTGTCGGGAAGTAACCATGGAGATGTTAAGTTTTCGGATAGGCACTAGTTAGTTCCCGTCCGTAAATACCGCTTCAAACGTAAATTCCCCAGACTTTTCAGATCTGTTGATTTGAAAATCAATAGGTTGTCGGGAAGTAACCATGGAGATGTTAAGTTTTCGGATAGGCACTAGTTAGTTCCCGTCCGTAAATACCGCTTCAAACGTAAATTCCCCAGACTTTTCAGATCTGTTGATTTGAAAATCAATAGGTTGTCGGGAAGTAACCATGGAGATGTTAAGTTTTCGGATAGGCACTGGTTAGATATAAAGAATACTATCAGTCGATTATTGGTGACCAGCATCGTCATCCCCGAAGTGCCACACCTTATTGCATTGGATGTAAGAAAACCAACCAGCGATTACCCAACCAAAGATGCCTAATAGGCTACCTGTGCTCGAACGAACGATAGCCGTTGGCGCTTCGAGTCATACTGCTAGTACAGTAAACTTCGCGACCAACAGTACAAGCTAACTCCCCCACTAGACTCAAGCAGAATTATCTATCTTCGTTTGAGAAAAAAACCACAACGATCAGCACTTCGTCGAGAAACATACTGTGCTATTCTGGCAAGCAGACATATAGAGGGTGAAATTGTGCAAATTTGGATGTATTGCTGGAACAAGTTGAACCTGAGCCCCTTCTGCTTAGCGGCAGTCATTATTTGCCTGCCAGGGTTTCAAGCCTATGCTGATGCGAACGCAAAGCCCGAGGGTGATTGGAAAATTGTAAACTACTGGTCAACCTCCTGTGCGCCCTGCCGGATAGAAATACCAGAGCTTAATCATCTGAGCCGAGAACTAGCTTCAATCAATGTGCAGGTATTGGGAGTAAATTTTGATGATGAGTCCGCAGAGATAACGCGCCGGAGCGCGCGCCGGATGAAAATCGAGTTCCCCAACCTGACGATGGCCGAGGTTGATGCGATGGGGCTGGCAGCGCCCAATGTCTTGCCGACCACATATATTCTGTCGCCAGACAATGCTGTTATGGCCAAGTTAGTCGGATTGCAGACCCGCGATTCACTGATGACAGTACTGGCAGACCTGGGGATAAACTTATGAGCAGATATGGCCTATCGAGAGACGCCATGCCTAGCATTCCCATAGCAAGACCCTTGGCGGGTTTATGGCGTGTGGTTGAAAAGACTTCGATCCTTAGATTTCGGCAATGTATTTTGCCGCTCCTGGTGCTGCTTACGAGTACCGGGGTGAGCCCCGAGTCAAGTGCCACTGAGATCACGCTGCTATCGTCCCCCGCAGTGACGCAATCCCATCTGTCAAGACTAACCAGCGACACTAGAGGACATCTATGGTTGTCCTGGGTGTCATCGATTGAGTCGAACAGCAGCCTTCACTACGCACAATACGATAACAAGCAGCCCGAAGGTGAAAAGTGGAGCGCGCCGCGTCAAATTGCAGCGGGCAATGACTGGTTCGTGAACTGGGCGGACTTCCCCTTTTTGTCGGTAAATGATCAAGGCATGGTGGCCCATTGGCTGCGTAAGCGAGATGCCGGCACCTATGATTACGATATTGTCGCCAGCTTCTATAATGCGTCCATTGACCAGTGGCTACCACCAGTCACTATTCATCAAGATGACGTTAGTGCTGAACATGGATTTGTGAGTATGCAGCCACTGCCCGAGGGTCGAACGTTTATCACTTGGCTCGACGGGAGAAACACGGTTGCAGCTACCGAACTTCAGCCAGCCGATGGCCACAACATGGCCGCGGGTATGACCCTGCGAGGTGGTATTTTTGATAGTAAGGGGCAAACACTGCAGGAATGGGAGTTGGATGATCTGACCTGTGATTGTTGTCAAACCAGTGTTGCTATGGCAACTTCGGGTCCCGTGGTGGTCTATCGTGATCGCACTGACAAAGAAATTCGCGATATATACATCACTCGCCTCATCGGCGAGCAGTGGACCACACCTGTCGCGGTGCATTCAGATAACTGGCACGTCGCAGGTTGTCCTGTGAACGGTCCAGCTGTGGTGGCACAAGATAGGACAGTAGCGGTTGCATGGTTTACTGCCAAGGACGATCAGCCACAGGTTAAGCTAGCACTTTCAATCGATGGTGGCGCCAGTTTCGCGTTACCCATCTTGGTGGACGAGGGTAAGACAAATGGCAGGGTTAGTCTGGCGCTACTACCTGACGGTGACATGGCGGTCAGCTGGTTAGTTACCGAGGGTTCCGCGGCCAACATCAAGGTTGCTCGATACAGTAAGCAGGGCAAATTACGCGACAGCACCATCGTTGCCAAGACCCGGTCTTCCCGCCGTAGCGGCTTCCCCGTGCTCGCAAATGTGGGTGATGATCTGTATATCACCTGGACCGATCTTGCTGATGGCATGCAGGTCAAGGTTGCACGGATCGACTTTTAGCTAATAGCGATAGCAGCAATGCAATTTTGTGTCTTATTAGCTATGACTTGCATGACAAGTCTGCTGTACATTAAACGTACAAGGCAATTTAAAATCGCCTGACATTTATCGATTCATAATGGCCACAAAAACCAAAGAGGTTCAATTTGAAAATGATATCAATTCTAGCAAGATCAATTTGTACAGCTGCCCTGCTAATCTGTGGAATAACGGCGCAAGCTGAAGGCACCGAACGCTATATTGTGAAGTATAACACCAATGCTCATGGCCTGAAGTTAGGCCATGCCGTTAAGGCGCAGGGCAAAGACTGGTTCGCGGTGGAACTCACTGAAAAAGGTAAAAGTGCGTTACGGAACAAAGCCGGAGTCAAGTCTATTGAGATTGATCCGAAGCGTTTCCCTATGTCTATTTATAATGATACTCAGGGCAGCCCGGATGTCGTACAGGTAGCTCCATATGGCTACGCTCAGTCTCAGGCCAATCAGTTGGCGTTACAGCCAGGACAGAAAGTCTGCGTAATCGACTCAGGCATCGCTGGTTCTAACGGCGAGACGGGGGGCTACAACGGCGATTTTAATTGGAACGAAATCACGGGTGATAATGATTCGGGCACAGGTGATTGGAATGCTGATGGTGGACCTCACGGTACGCACGTTGCGGGTACCATTGGCGCGATGGATAACAGTATCGGCGTTATTGGTATGGCACCTGGCGTACCAATGCACATCATCAAGGTGTTCAATGACGCTGGCTGGGGCTATTCCTCGGACCTGGCGCAAGCAGCCAATCTATGCGCCGCTGCGGGCGCTAATATTATTAGTATGAGTCTGGGTGGTGGTGGAGCTAACAACACCGAAGAAAACGCCTTTAACGACTTTACGAACAACGGTGGCCTGGTCATTGCAGCAGCAGGCAATGACGGCAACAACGTACGTTCCTATCCAGCCGGTTATGCTTCTGTAATGATGATTGGTGCGGTTGATGCGAACAATCTGGTAGCCGACTTTTCCCAGTTTCCAACTAATACAGTAACGGTTGGCCGTGGCAAAAAAGCCACGACGGAAACCAATGATGGTTACGGTGTTGAAGTTACTGCCGGTGGTGTAGGCACCTTGTCAACGGTACCATCGGGCGTGGGTACCTCCACCAGCTTGACAGTTGACGGCGTAGCCTTCGCTTCCTCAGCGATGGAAAACCTCGGCTCGGTAACCGCTACGACCTATAATTTTGGTCTGGGTGATGCGATTGACATGTCGGCTAACGGCAAGATCTGCGTCATCGAACGTGGACTTGTCTCGTTTGAGGACAAGGTCACTAACTGTGAAAACTCTGGCGGTGCCGGCGCGATCATTTATAACAATGAACCCGGTCTGCTCTACGGCACGTTGGGCACCACCGAACAAACCACGATTCCTGCGGTGGGTGCCGCGCAAGAAGATGGAGCGGCCATACTGGCAGCGTCACAGGCAAGCATCTTTATTGGTGCAAGTAACTATGATTACTTCTCAGGCACATCCATGGCCACACCAACGACCTCTGGTGTAGCAGCGCTGGTATGGTCAAACCATTCGGGCTGCAGCAACACGCAGATCCGTGATGCATTGAAAGCCACCGCAGAAGATCAGGGTGCGGCTGGACGAGATGATTACTACGGTTACGGCATTATCAAAGCCAAAGCGGCCAGCGATTATTTGAGCGCGCTTGGCTGTAGCGGTACGCCACCGCCCATAGGCAACAGTGCACCGACTGCAGCCTTTAGCGATGTCTGCACCTTACTTGATTGTGATTTTGATGCGAGCGCAAGTACCGATAGTGACGGCAGCATCTTCAGTTATAGCTGGGTGTTTGGTGATGGCAGCAGTGCGACAGGTATTGTTAGTAATCATGTGTATGCCAACAACGGCACTTATACTGTTGGCCTCACTGTTGTAGACAACGAAGGTGCGAGCAGCACGACTTCAACAAATGTGACGGTAAGCGACGGTACTGAGCCCCCAGCCAGTGACATTACACTAACCGGCACGAGAGCTAATTCGGGTCGCAGTATTACCTTGCAGTGGAGTGGCGCTGCCGGCGCCAATGTGGATGTGTATGTGAACGGTAGCCTTAACGGAGCCGTTACAAATAACGAAGTTGTAACCTACATGGTTAACAAGCGTCGTAGCTATACCTTTGAAATTTGTGAGACAGGTTCAACCGTCTGTTCAAATTCAATAGCCTTGTAAACATTAGGCAATAGCGAATAAAAATGCCACGGAGATCGTGGCATTTTTTTGGTTAAAATTTAGTCTTGTTGCTATAACGAGTTAAGCGCAATCATGAAAGCAACCGCAAGCTTAGTTAAGATTGACTATCAAAATGGCTGCCTGTTAAAAAAGCTCGGACATGCGCTAGCGACAACCAACAAACCCATCATCGACCGTAGTGCAGATGCCAAGTTAGTGTCCTGCCAGCAGCCCCACGCAGGTATCGTTACCTCAAGACGAACTTTCTCAATGGCGTTAACATCCGCGTAGGCATTGACCAACGGATTAAGATTGATCGCAGCGGAAGGTTTCTGTTTTAGAATCACGCAGATTACAGATCGTTCATTGATTATCTTTAACAATGTCCATTCTGATGGATCATCGACTGGAATCTTTATATCCGCTTGCGCATCGCTCATTTCAAGCTCGAATTGTATCGATGCGCCAGAAGACTTGCGCAAGAGTATGAGCTAAATCGTGATGTTGTCAGCTTAGTAATGACCGCTAGATTACTGCATGACATCGGCTTGCAAATTATTACATCGGTCGCCCCTGCACTCTGCACTGACAAGTCCCCCAAAGAGATAGAAGTCGAGGTATTAGGCGCTACCCAGAGACGCTGTCAAGCTAATGTTCCATCAGGACAAAAATGAAGATAGCCCGCCTTTAGATATTTGCGAATAGAAGATACCTTACGCGATTCTGAATGCGGCCAAGAATGTTGATGAGAAATCAAACCTACCCGAGTTTTACTGGAGCCATTGTTCAGAGATTGACGAATTAATGGACCATCAATTGGCTGCTTTGGATATCCTAGAAAGCTAATGGCATTTAGACCTTTAGACCTACATTTTTGCATTGGCTCTTTTGCAAAAAATCACTCCAGAAAAGTGCTTTGGGGACAAAAAAAACGCCTCAAAAGAGGCGTTTTAGAATCGATATGTATCAAAATATTTTAAGCAGCAGGTATAAACACAGCCTTAGTTTCAAGGAATTCCTCGAAGCCAAGCACGCCCCACTCTCTACCGTTACCGGACTGCTTATAGCCACCAAATGGTGCGCCAAAGTCAGGGCCAGAGCCATTAATATGAACATTACCGGTTCGAATTTGAGCCGCAACTTCAACCGCGTGATCAACACTGCCTGACTGAACATAGCCAGACAACCCATACGGCGTATCGTTCGCAATATCAATTGCTTGCGCTTCAGTTTCATAAGGCAGAATGGTCAGCACAGGTCCGAAGATCTCTTCTCTTGCGATAGTCATATCGTTATTAACGTTACCGAAAATAGTAGGTTTGACGAAGTAACCAGCATTGAGTCCATCGGGACGACCAGTTCCACCAGCTACGAGGGTTGCACCCTCATCAATACCCTTTTGAATCAAAGCCTGAATCTTCTCAAACTGAACCTCGCTCACAACCGGTCCAATCACTGTGCCGTCTGTAAAAGGGTCGCCGGGTTTTATGTTATCTGCCGCTGCTTTAGCTATTTGTAAGGCCTCGTCATGCCTCGCTTTAGGCACGAGCATACGAGTAGGTGCATTACAGGACTGACCAGAGTTGGTCATAACCTGTGATACACCACCGGCCACTGCCTTTTGCAGGTCAGCATCTTCTAGGATGATGTTAGCGGACTTACCGCCCAGTTCTTGCGCAACACGTTTCACGGTATCGGCCGCAGCTTTTGCCACTAGGATTCCGGCACGAGTAGAACCCGTGAACGACATCATGTGAATGTCTGGATGAGCTGACATGACTGAACCAACCCCAGGGCCGTCACCATTTACGAGATTGAATACACCGTTGGGTACACCAGCGGCATCCAATATTTCTGCAAGTATTATCGCGTTTACAGGTGCAACTTCACTAGGCTTCAATACCATCGTGCAACCTGCGGCTAGTGCAGGTGCAACTTTGCATGAAATTTGATTAATCGGCCAATTCCATGGCGTGATCAAACCGCAGACACCAACTGGCTCTTTACGGAGCAAATAGGCGCCTTTCTTTTCTTCCCAAGCAAAATTCTTCAGTATTTCGAGAGCCGTTGCAAAGTGAGCTTGACCTGTTGCTGCCTGGGCAGCTTTAGACAACCAGATTGGCGCGCCCATTTCTGTCGAGATTGCTGCTGCAATTTCGTCATAACGCTTTGCGTACTCACCCAAAATAGCACCAAGAAGCTCTATTCGCTCTTGAACTGTAGTCTTAGAGTAACTCTCGAAAGCCGCTTTTGCTGCTGCGACAGCTTTATCTACATCAGCAGCACTGCCCATGCTGATTCTTGCAAATGATTCTTCCGATGTGGGGTTTATCACATCAAGCGTAGCCGGGGTTACTGGGCTGACCCACTCGCCATCGATATAAAATTTAAGATGTTCTTGCATGGTTCCTCTCTCTAGAATTATTCGCCCAAATAGGCGAGTGAATTAAAACTTGTGTGTATAGCCGCTGCCATACAAAGGATGCTAAAAGTACAAACAAGCTCTGACAGTGTCAATCTCTAATTCACAGCGACCTCGAATCAGGGCAGAATGGCGCTGCCAACCACATTAAACGCACCAAAATAGCATTTAATAAGACACTAGTAAGAGAAGGGATACGCGCATCATCACACCTAAAGCACCAGATATCAGCGTTACAGTGACATCCGAAAACCAAAGTTCAACAGCAGTTGACCTATTGGCTGATAAAACTGAAATGCCCAAAGCTCGCATCAAAGACGCTATGGCCAAAGGCGCCGTGTGGCGAATAGTAAACGGCAAGTCCAAACGTATTCGGCGAGCTAAAACTGTGCTGAACGAGGGCGAGCTGCTCGAACTCTACTACGACGCTGGCGTCCTCTCCCAAATACCCCCCGAACCTGAATTGATTCATAGCGAACCTTCATATTCAGTCTGGAACAAGCCAGTGGGCTTATTATCTTCGGGCTCAAAATACGGTGATCACTGCGCCATCGACCGCTGGATTGAGCGCACAACAAATAAAGAAACTTTTCTCGTACATCGACTCGATAGGTTCGCCACCGGACTTATGGTTGTTGCGCACAATAAAGCTGCCGCTGCGAATCTTTCCGATCAATTCAGCAAAAGGAAAGTCGAAAAACACTACGAGGTCATCGTCGAAGGTAAGGTCACTTCGGGAGGTACCATTGCAACGGAATTAGATGGTAAGCCAGCGATTACTCACTTTAGCGTGCTGAACCAAATCGATGACAGAAGTCATTTAAGTGTAAACATCGAAACGGGCAGAAAACACCAGATTCGAAAACACCTAGCTGAACTTGGATTTTCGGTTGTTGGGGACCGGCAATACGGAGATGAAACTACGACAGAAGCGCTCCAGTTGACAGCCTGCTATCTTGCATTCAATTGTCCTGCCACCAAATGGCGAAAAGAATTCAACCTGGACCAGACATATCGCCCAAGTCTAACGTCTACAAGTGCTGTAAAAGATTCCGCTACGACGCAAACTGGATCAGAATCCCCGCCGCAACCGCCGAACCAATAACGCCAGCAACATTAGGACCCATCGCGTGCATAAGCAAAAAGTTGTGCGGGTTTGCTTCGAGACCCACTTTGTTCGCAACCCTGGCCGCCATCGGCACTGCCGAGACCCCCGCGGCGCCAATTAGTGGATTAATTTTATGAGTGGAAAGCAAATTCATGAGTTTTGCCATCAGCACCCCAGTTGCGGTGCCAATACAAAACGCCACCATACCAAGGGCTAGAATTCCGAGTGTCTCGGATACCAGAAACTGTTCCGCACGAAGCTTAGAACCTACCGATAAGCCCAATAATATTGTCGTAATATTGATCAAGGCATTCTGAGTTGTATCACTCAGTCGCGAGACCACACCACATTCACGCATCAGGTTACCGAAACAGAACATCCCTAGCAGTGGCGCAGCGCTCGGAACCATCAAAGCGACCAATAGTAGCAGCATGATAGGGAAAACAATCTTCTCAGCCTGGGAGACCTCACGAAGTTGGGTCATCTCAATTTCACGTTCAGCTTTTGTTGTCAGCGCTCTCATTATCGGCGGCTGAATGAGAGGAACTAATGCCATATACGAATAGGCAGCAACAGCAATTGCGCCGAGCAATTCAGGCGCAAGTATACCGGCAACATAGATCGCAGTTGGACCATCTGCGCCACCAATAATGCCAATGGCGGCAGCCTCCTTAATAGAAAAGTCAAAAACGCCAATACTGGTTAAAGACACCGCCCCAATCAACGTTGCAAATATTCCGAATTGAGCAGCAGCCCCTAACCAGAGTGTCTTAGGATTAGCCAGCAAGGGTCCAAAATCAGTAAGCGCCCCAACTCCCATAAATATTACTAGGGGAAAAATACCCGTTTCGATACCCATGACGTAGAACTGATGAAGCACACCTTCGCCGACTGCGATATCTACGCCAGGAATATTACTCAGCAGTCCGCCAAAACCAATAGGTAAAAGTAGTAGCGGCTCAAAACCCTTGCCAATCGCAAGGTACAGCAGCAGCAGAGCGATGCAAATCATAAAAAACTGTTGCAACGACAATTGATATACACCAGTGGTGTGCCACAACTCTATTAAGGGGCTAAATAGCTGTTCCATATTAATTCAAAGTCACAAGTGTTGCACCAACGGCTACAGCGTCGCCATCCCTGGCTAACACCTGATTTACAGTGCCACCGGTACTGGTGCGAATCTCCGTTTCCATCTTCATCGCCTCAAGCACCACCACGACGTCTCCACTCGCGACCACATCGCCAGGATTGACTAGCACCTTGAAAACGTTGCCTGCTAATGGCGCAGTTATCCCAGTAGTTGCCGGTGCGGACGGCGCACTTATCACCGAAGCCCCGCCGGTTGCAGCACCTGCTGGAGTCGCAGATTCGATATCACCACCCGGTGTCACTCGGACGACATAAGCCTGCCCTTCGACCTCTACCGTATAAACTTCAGGCGCACCGAGCACAGCTGTTGGCAACGTTGCCGAAACCGCTGTTTGATCAATACTCTGCGGTTTAGGCTCAAAGGCATCTGCATTATTTCGGTTCGCCAGAAACTTCAACCCCGGCTGAGGAAACAACACATACGTCAAAACGTCGTCATCAATATTTTCACCAAAGATTAGCCCCTTCTCTGCCTGCAAAGACACAAGCTCTTTTTTAAGGGTTTCAAATTCAGGCTTCAACAAATCGGCAGGACGACAGGTCACTGGACCTTCACCGTTTAACACCTTTGCCTGTAGTTCGGCATTAACGGGAGCTGGCGTTGCTCCATATTCACCCTTTAAGACACCTTCAGTCTCTTTGGTAATGTTTCCGTAGCGTACGCCGGTTAATACATTAAGTACTGACTGCGTACCTACGATTTGAGAAGTCGGTGTTACCAACGGGATAAAACCCAGATCTTCCCTAACCCGTGGAATTTCCAACAACACTTCATCAAGCTTTTCGAGCGCATTTTGTTCCTTCAGCTGACCTTCGAGATTTGTCAACATGCCACCCGGCACTTGCGCTACAAGAATTCTTGAGTCAATTCCTCTCAATGAACCTTCAAATTTCGCATATTTCTTTCGCACCTCGCGAAAGTAGGCAGCAATTTCTTCAAGCAAATTGATATCCAAACCCGTATCACGGTCGGTACCGGCCAGGATAGCAACCAGTGACTCAGTGGGTGAGTGTCCGTAGGTCATACTCATAGACGAGATAGCGGTATCAACATTGTCAATGCCCGCTTCAATTGCTTTTAGGTAAGTTGCGGTAGACATTCCCGTGGTGGCATGGCTCTGCATATGGATTGGAACGCCAACAACTTTTTTAAGTTCTGAAACTAACTCAAAAGCAATATACGGGGTGAGCAGGCCTGCCATGTCTTTTATTGCAATTGAATCGGCGCCCATTGCCTCGAGTTGTTTGCCCATTTCAACCCAGCCCTCAATACTGTGAACAGGACTTACGGTATATGACATAGTCCCCTGCGCGTGTTTTCCCTGTTTTCTCACCGCTGCAATTGCGGCTTCAAGGTTTCGTGGATCGTTCATCGCATCAAACACGCGAAAGATATCCACACCATTAACGGCAGCACGTTCAACAAATTTTTCGACGATGTCATCAGCATAATGACGATAACCCAGAATATTCTGTCCACGGAACAACATCTGTTGCGGGGTGTTTGGCATCGCTTTTTTTAATTCGCGGATTCTTTCCCAAGGATCCTCGCCCAGAAATCTGATACAAGCGTCAAAGGTCGCGCCGCCCCAGCTCTCCAACGACCAAAAGCCAACCTCATCAAGCTTAGCTGCAATGGGCAACATATCATCTAAACGCATTCTAGTTGCGAACAAGGATTGGTGAGCGTCCCGCAGCACAACATCTGTAATGCCTAACTTGCTATTATTTGTCATAGTCATCAATTTCAGAAATGGGTTACTTTCTGGTTCCTGTTTTGAGAATATTTTTTAGCTGTGTACTTTAATTCTGGTCAACTTGACTAGGGTGGTCTCGCCGATAAGCACTGACCGCGCTGGTTATGGCCGCCAACAATTGGGGGTTCATAACGCTAGCCGTGGTTCCATGTATAAGATTAGCTTGTGACCTTGCGGGGACCAAGTCTTCGCCAACATTCGAACGACGGGACCAGCTATTAACGGACTTTGACATCAGCGCTGTTGCCGCTACCAGTAATGATAAGAAAACGAAGACGGTTCCCATGCCGTAAGCAGCAAGCGTAAGGCCCTGAGTCAACAAATCAGACATGCCTGATCCCTTTTCGAACTAGTGTTATCATCTAATTTCTCAAACAGAGACATTAATAAGAATTTGAATCTCAATTTATACAGGTCTTTTCATCTTAAGCCTAGACCCCTCCGGGTATCACATCGAAGAAACAGCCTTTAACAGCCTAACTATTTTCACACTCGCTAAGTTTCGACCATCAAAATAGTCAACTATCAAATCAAACGCTACAAATACTGCTTTATGGACAAAAAAAGGGAAATCAACATGCAAAAATGGAAAGTCGTGTACTCATTTATCCTCATGGCGCTGGTTTCCTGTGGTGAAACAGGTGTGCAGAAGTTACCAGGTGCGGATCTTGTCATTAAAAACGCAAATATCTGGACTGGTGACACAGCACAACCTTGGGTTGAGGCTATGGCCATTAGAGATAAAACCATCGTGCTCACAGGTACAAACGAGGAAGTTTCCAGATTGGTTGACACAACGACAGAGGTCATCGATACCCCGACAGGCATGGTGGTTCCCGGCTTTATCGATTCACATGTACATTTTTTAACCGGCGGATTCTCTCTTTCATCTGTCAAACTGCGCGATGCACAAAACAAAGCCGAATTCGTCGGTCGCATAAAGGCATACGCAGAAACCCTAGCGCCCGGCGATTGGATACAAAACGGTGATTGGGACCATGAGAATTGGGGCGGAGAACTACCTTCTCATGAGTGGGTCGATAACATCACTCCCAATAACCCCTTACTGATTAACCGCCTGGATGGCCACATGATGCTGGCTAACGCAGCAGCAATGGAAGCCGCAAATGTCACCGCTGATACGCCAGATGTAAAAGGTGGAGAAATTGTTCGCGATAAGGAAGGCAATCCGACGGGGATCTTCAAGGATAATGCCATGGATCTGATTTTGCGCGTCGTTCCAAGCCCTACGGCCGCTCAACTTGATCGCGCGCTCGACGCCGCAAGTCGCTATGTTGCCTCTCAGGGCGTCACGAGCGTGCACGACATGAGCAACTGGCAGAGTCTCGCAACTTTTAGGCGCGCTGCGGGAAGACGCACGTTAAAAACCAGAATCTATCAATCGGTTCCTTTAAAAGACTGGCAGCGGCTAGCGAAAGAAATTGAGATTAATGGCCGAGGCGATAACTGGCTTCGAATCGGTGGCTTAAAAGGGTTTATGGATGGCTCTCTAGGCTCACACACCGCTGCTTTTTTTCAGCCATTCACTGACACGCCATCCGATCGAGGGTTTTTTATCAACGATCCGGCTGATATGGCCGGCTGGATTAATGCTGCGGACGAAGCAGGCTTACAAGTCCTAGTCCACGCCATCGGTGACCGGGCAATCAGCACCTTACTGGACATCTATGCAGAAGTATCTGCGGAGGTGGAGACAGCAGCTATCCGAGAGAATGAAAATGAGACAGGTACCGCCGACTCAGCAGAACAGGAACCTACACCTATAAAAAAGGATAGACGCTTTAGAATTGAGCACGCACAGCACATTGATCCGCAAGACTTTAAGCGATTTTTTGACCTTAATGTTATCGCCAGCATGCAACCTTACCATGCCATTGACGACGGTCGCTGGGCAGAGAAAGTCATTGGCTCAGAGCGCGCAAAATCAACTTACGCTTTCAAGTCTTTACTGGACGCTGGCGTTAAAGTCGCATTTGGCAGCGATTGGTTTGTCGCGCCCCCTATTCCACTTCTCGGAATATACGCAGCGGTGACACGCAGCACGCTAGATGAGGCAAACCCTAATGGCTGGATTCCAGCTGAAAAAATCACAGTAGAAGAAGCCCTCACCGCTTACACCAGCACCGCAGCCTACGCCTCTTTCGAGGAGAATATTAAGGGCCAATTAAAACCAGGTCTACTAGCAGATTTTGTCATCTTGAACAAAAATCTAACCGAGATTCCCGCAGAAGAAATTCGCGACACGTTAGTGATGCGAACAGTCATTGGCGGAAAGACAGTTTATCAACGAGATAAATACAGAGAATAATTACGAGAGCCCAATTAAGAAGACTAGAGGGAGACAGTCGCATCATCATCATCACATCTGAAGTCATCATCAACAAAACGAAATGGCAAGAAGCACTGGCATTAGCAAAGTCACATGTCGAGAAGTCAAGGCTAGAAGACGGCTGTATAAGTCACCGATATCTCATCTCACCAGAAAAAGAAAACTGTATTTTCTTCTATGAGGAATGGTTAGACAGAGCCGCTATCGATTTCCATTTTAGCCAGAGCTATTCTCGTCATCTTTCCAAAATGTTTCAAACTTGGGCAACCAGTGAGGTGAAAATCAACTTCCATAAGGTGCAGGAGAAGGCCAAAGACTAATTCAGACCTAGGCTCGTTATCACTCAGATTTGGCAGCGGCATCACGTCGTATCAATTGCGCGAGCCTGCTCGACGTGTTTTTCATAATGCGTTTTTCCATACTCTTAGCCACGATGGGGAACTGCTTTTCGAGCTTAAGGTGAGCAAATCCATGAATGTGGGACCATCCAATCACAATATCATAAATCAATTCTTCCAGCATGGGCGCGTCATTAAACTCACCCACTGTCAGCTCAGCCTCACCTCGCTGTCGCAATATTACGTTCGTTAACACTGTGAAGGTTTTCCGAGCGGCAAGCCCAAGTACCGTTGAATCAGGGTTCAGTAAATCATGCCGGAACATGATCCTGAAATGCTCAGGATAATCCTCGGCAAATTTCAAATATGACTTAGTTGTGGCGATAAACTCATCGTCAAGGTTTTTTGCTTTGGAGATGCCTGACCGTAATTCATTGGTGAGTCGATCAAATCCAATAGCGGCCAGTTCAGTTAGAAAGCCTGTGACATCACCAAAATGGTGTTTTGGTGCGGCATGGGAAACACCGGCGCGGCGTGCGCACTCTCGTAAGGTGAAGCCCTTAAAGCCTTTCTCTATGAGTACAGCATCACCCGCTGCTAGCAAGCTCTCTTTCAAGGCTCCGTGATGATAATTTTGCTTTATATCTTGCATATCAGTCCCTTTGTCGCAGACAGTATAATTTGCATCTTGACATTGTCAAAATCAATCATTAAAAAGATAACTTGCCACTGTAAAGATTGTTAATTAACAAAGGTATTAAACGATGAGCACACAAGCAACCCCATCCTCAGACGATACGAGTTTTAGCTGGCTATCGAAATTTTCGATCGGCTTAATGATTTTTCTCAGCGTCTGTATTGGCCTGTATGCATTTGCCTTTCAGGCAGGCATGCAAGGCTCACCCGAATTTCATAGCAAGTTTGGCGATTGGTCTGTCTTTTCTTCCATGCATGTTATTGGCGGCGGAATCGTAATCGTTACAGGCGGTTTTCAGTTCTGGCCGCAGTTACGTCGAGATCACATCAACATTCATCGTTGGCTCGGGCGAATATATCTAACTTTTATACTCATCGGCGGCGTTGGCGGCCTTGTCATTGCGCCGCAGTCTGACGGCGGCCTTGTTGCCCATTTCGGGTTTGGCATGCTTGCAGTGCTATGGCTGTTTAGTGGTTGGCAAGCCTATGCCTGCATCCGCAGGGGCGATATCGCGTCACATCGTGAGTGGATGATGCGTAATTTTGCTATGACTTTCGGCGCAGTAATGTTGAGAATCTATCTGGGGCTTTTTGCAGTAGCAGGCGTCGAATTCGTCGACGCCTATCCCACGGTAGCCTGGATCGCCTGGGTGCCAAACCTGATTCTGGTCGAGTGGTACCTTGCACTGAAAGCTAACAAGCCAGTCAGTGCTATCACACTGACTCAGAAAATATGATCAGTTAGACCTACCAGCTCTCCCCGAATGGCCGAATAACCGACTCAAAGGACCAGGCGGATCGGGGTTGATGTGCAATTCGATAACATTCTTCGGCGATGTCCTTTGGCTGACAGAAAAAATCGTCGGGTCTATCAGGCAACATTTTTCTCGTCCAAGGAAGATCTATAACAGCATCAATTGCAACGTAAGCAGCATGAATGCCTTTCGGGCCAGCGTCTCTTGCGATACTCTCAAGCAGAATTCTCTGGGCTGCTTTGGTCGGCGCAAACCCTGCAAAGTTTGGCTTGCCTCGATAAGCCGATGTATTTCCCGTGCAGATAATGGCGCCAGCCCCTGCTTCGATCATTGAAGGCGTTGCCAATTGCGCAAGCCGCAAAAGGGACAGTGCGTTGACATTAAAATTATTCGCTAGCTGCTCTGGTTTCAATTCCATATAAGATCCTCTGGAGGCCGCGACCGCATTGTGAACGATAACTGAAGGTGCACCATGCGCTTCACAAATCAATTCGAACACCTCAGACAATCTAGCCAGATCACCCACATCGCAACTAAACGCATGTGCGTCTGAGTAGCGTTTACTCAAATCCTTCAACCGGTCCTCAGAGCGTGCCAACATTGCCACGGTGTAACCGGAGTCGACAAAGCGTTCGACCAGAGCGCTTCCGGTTCCTGGACCCACACCTGTGATTAAACATACCTTACTCATGAGTTTCACCCTTTCGTTGAATTCCTAACATTTCACTGCACATTTAATTACACAGCATACATATTCTTGGGTTAACCAACAAAGAAATTGGGCTC
>JBLHWY010000017.1:0-60172 GCA_047629195.1 Candidatus Azotimanducaceae bacterium | reverse complement strand
TGCGACGAGAACATCGATATCTCCTCCGATTGCTTTGGCTGCAGCAATTGCCACAAGCGTAGAGGCATTAATAGCTTCATTATTGTGGTCTGCAACAACTAAATTACTCATGAGATCACCTTCGCTTCGTTCTTCAATTTATCAACTAACTCTTCAACCGTTTCGACGATGATGCCAGCTTTGCGTTCCGCTGGTGGCGTCACCTTTAGGACCTTAATTCTAGGCGTAACATCTACACCAAGGTCTGCTGGTGTCATCACATCAATAGGCTTCTTCTTAGCTTTCATAATGTTAGGCAGCGAAGCATAACGCGGCTCGTTCAATCGAAGGTCAGTTGTCACTACCGCGGGTAGTTTGACAGTAATAGTTTCCAGTCCACCATCGACTTCGCGAGTTACTGTCGCAGTGTCATCGTCTAACTCTAATACCGATGCAAAAGTCGCTTGACCGAATCCGGCCAAAGCAGCAAGCATTTGACCTGTTTGGCTATTGTCGCCATCGATCGCTTGCTTACCTGTAATGATGAGCTTGGGCTCTTCCTTATCGACAACGGCTTTTAGGCACTTGGCGATGCCTAATGGCTGCATTTCCTCATCGGTTTCAACAAGAATGCCACGATCAGCACCTAATGCGAGGGCGGTACGAATTTGTTCCTGACAATTGCTTGCGCCTACGGATACAACAACCACCTCCTCCACTTTTCCGGCTTCCCGGAGTCGAACTGCTTCTTCTATCGCAATTTCATCAAATGGATTAATCGACATTTTGACGTTATTTAGGTCTACGCCAGTGTTGTCGCTGAGTACACGTACATTGACGTTGTAATCAACCACACGTTTGACAGTCACAAGAACTTTCATGGACTTCCTCTGCTGGTAATGAAAAATGGGTTTGGTCTAGATTAAAGAGCGCGTATTCTGCCGTTTTCTTGGGTTCGGGTCAATAGGTGTGCACATGCACAAAAATGATCTAAGTGACTAATTTACATGATATATTTGTATTTTGACCCGCATCAGTTTATCCGAAATCATTGATTTGAATGATTTCCTTTCGTGCACCACATTTCATACAATAGCGTCTGAAATGATTTGCGACCATTTGCAAGTCACTCAAACACCATATATCAGTTAATAAATTAGGAGTCGTAGTCGTGGAAAGAGAATCCATGGAATTTGATCTTGTTGTCGTTGGCGGGGGTCCCGCAGGTCTAGCGACCGCGATAAGGTTCGCACAGCTAGCTTTAGAAACGGAACAGGAGATAACGGTTTGTCTGGTCGAAAAAGGATCTGAAATCGGGGCACACATTCTCTCAGGCGCAGTCATTGAGACAAGGGCGCTGGATGAGCTTTTCCCCGAATGGCAAGCAATGGGCGCCCCGCTCAACAATCCAGTCACAGATGACAACATCTATTATCTGGTTGATGACCGTCAGGGGATGAAACTTCCGGGTTGGCTTGTTCCAGGGGCGCTTCATAACCCTGGCAACCACGCTGCAAGTCTCGGTAACCTTTGTCGGTGGCTTGCAGAGCAGGCAGAAGAGCTAGGCGTTAATATCTTTCCTGGGTTCGCAGCCACGGAAGTACTCTATGATGAAAATGGCGCAGTCAAAGGCATCGCGACCGGCGACATGGGAGTCGATGCTCAGGGAGAACACAAAGGCACATACGAGCCAGGCTATGAACTGCATGCTAAATACACCGTCTTTGCCGAAGGGTGCCGCGGCCACCTAGGCAAGCAGGTAATAGAGAAGTTTAATTTGAACGCTGATTGCGATGCTCAGCACTACGGCATAGGTTTCAAAGAAGTCTGGGATATTGATCCTGAGAAACATGTACCGGGTAAGGTTATGCACACCGTTGGCTGGCCCCTGGGACACTTCCCAGGTCAAACACTAGGTGGTTCTTACCTCTACCATCTTGAAAATAATCAAGTGGCTGTTGGTTTGATCATAGACCTTGGTTATAGCAACCCGCATTTGAGTCCCTTTGATGAATTCCAGCGATTCAAGCATCACAAGGTAATTCGACAATTCCTTGAAGGTGGAAAGCGAGTTGCCTATGGCGCCCGCGCTGTTGTTAAAGGTGGTTTGCAGTCTCTACCTAAGCTCGTGATGCCGGGTGGACTCATGGTCGGGGATGATGCGGGTTTTCTGAATAACCTAAAACAAAAAGGCACTCATACTGCGATGAAATCAGGCATGCTCGCTGCAGAGTCAATCGTGGCGGCCTTGACAGAAGGAAAAACAGGTGGAGATGAGCTCGCGAGTTATCCTGAAGCCTTCGAAAACTCCTGGTTGCACGAGGAACTTTATACTGCGCGAAATGCGATGCCATTAATGCACAGACTTGGCTTGTTCCTTTCCGCGCCACTCACATTAATCGATCAATATATCTTCAGGGGCAAACTTCCCTTCACGCTCAGGGACGATCATCCAGATCACGCGCAACTGAAACTCGCAAGTAAGAGTAAAAAGCCAGATTATCCAAAACCCGATGGTGTATTGAGTTTTGATAAACTATCTTCTGTATTTGTCAGCAATACCTCTCATGCAGAAGATCAGCCCTGTCATTTACAGTTGAAAGATCCAAATATTCCGATTCATTCAAACCTGCCGCTTTACGATGAGCCAGCCCAACGATATTGTCCCGCTGGTGTGTATGAAATTGTGGAAGAAGAGGATGGATCAAAACGGTTCCAGATAAATTCTCAGAATTGTGTGCATTGTAAAACCTGCGATATTAAAGATCCTGCGCAGAACATTACCTGGGTAGTACCAGAGGGTAATGGAGGACCAAACTACGGCAACATGTAGCTAGACCTGCCTCGACGTTGATATGACGAATCAGCATTATTTTAATGCTGATTCGTTCACAACCCTAAAAAAGACACCACCACTCCAAATTCCATGCCAGCCGGCGTGCTCACCATTACCTGTCATCAAGAGATCCATGAGTTGGTAATAGACATTTCTCGAGATCTTTGCTTTTAAACCACTCCTTATCTCAACGTAGGGTATATAGCTCGCGTCCCCGTCTGCATTAATTTGAGAGACAAAGGACATCGGATGCTGCTCATCGGCACTAGCCTCCTCCGCCATATTCGTTGTGAAAACGAGTTTTTGATCCTTTCCAGTACCTTCAACAGCCATCAAAATCGCTTGAAATGGCACGTCTTCGACAACAATTCGGCATTTTTCAACAGGCGTAACTAAATAATATTCACCATCAGCTTCTAATCTAAGCACCGAGGCGAACAACCTGGCCAGGCTTGTCCTTTTGATGAGCACACCGTCATGAAACCATTCACCTGACTGATCGATTCTTATATCAATTTTGCTAATCTGCTCTGGATCCCAGAGATGTACAGGTGGTGCCGCTTGACCTTCAAACCGTTCCAAGCTTGCTAATAATTTGTAGTGCTGGGCGCTTGATTCCTTGGCATTATTCTTCATTCATCCATATTCCTATTCAAATCTCAGAAGCTTCCATTATTTCCATAAAACACATCAACGAGCTCAGATTCAGACCTAGCAATCCGGCTGCACCCATATCCACATTACCAATCGCAACAAAATTAGCCATCAAATATTAATATTTTCGCTATTCAGTCGATACCTATTCTAATGATGGCCTCTTCATCATCAATTAGATTGCGCAGGCGCTCAGGATTGACTTCAAAAGTAGAAGAAATTGACACGCGTTAATCTCGCTGGGTGTGAATAAGAAAATGGAAAATGATCACGAGCAAGGAATGCTGATCCCTATCATTGTGCTCGCACTTTTTATTCTGGTGATATCACTATTACTGGGCTCGGAGTCGCCGATTACCATGTGGCTGGTTAATGGCTTCGCTGTGTTCATCGCGGCGCTCTATTATGGTATTCAAAAATACCAATATATGGAAAAGGTTGCTCGACTACGCTTGTTGGAAATTAAAAAACTTGAACAGACACTAGCCGCAATTGCCGATACACACTGGGAGTGGGATCTAAACTCGGATGCGTACGATTACCATGGTTCCTTGGCCTCTATTCTCGGATACACAAACAATGAGCGTGACAAAGCATTCTGGAAAGAAGTCATTCATCCAGTCGATCGACCGATGCACAAATATCGACTCATTCGACATCTTGAAGATGAATCAGTGCCTTTTTATAGTGAATATCGCCTGAAGAATCGTAACGGCCTCTATCGTTGGTTTGCAGCGCGCGGACAGGTTGTACAACGCGACGCCAACAGAAACCCTACCCTGATGGTCGGTGGACTGGAGAACATTCAGCAGCGTAAAGACCTTGAAAAAAACCTCATCCACGCGCACAAAATGGAGGCTATTGGCCAACTAACAGGTGGTATCGCTCATGACTTCAACAACATACTCGCGTCTGTCCTTGGGTATACAGAGCTCGCTCAAGAAACACGAAACCCGGTAAAAATATCTTCCTACCTGGAACAAATCCATCATGGCGGCATAAGAGCACGCAATATCGTCAGACAACTATTGGATTTCAGCCGCGGTGCTAGGTCTGAAACAGAGATCGTGAATCTTGAATCGGAACTAGACAACTCGATTATGATGCTCCGATCAACACTGCCGAGCTCAATCGAAATCGTTGAAATTTATCCAAAAGAGCCCTGCTTTACGCGATTGGACCCCGATCAGTTCCAAAGGGTTTTGTTGAATCTCTGCATCAATGCCAGAGACGCTATGGAGGGAAGCGGCAAACTTACCATTAAACTAGAAACGCGCAACATCAACGACGGCAGCTGTATATCCTGCCAATCAACAATAAATGGTGACTACCATAGCATTACAGTGAAAGATAACGGAGAAGGGATCCCCGTAGAAAACCTGGAGCGATTATTCGATCCATTTTTTACAACAAAACAGATCGGCAAAGGATCAGGGTTAGGACTATCGGTCGTGCATGGCATAGCGCATGAGTTTAACGGCCATCTCGAAATTGAAAGCGGTACTGGATCTGGCACGAGTGTGTCCCTTCATCTGCCTGCTCTATGTAAACAGTTGGCTCAATCATTAGCATCTGACCCAGAGCCAAACGACAACAAATTGAACATTAATGTGCTAGTTGTGGATGACGAATCCTCAGTCGCGGCTCTGATTAGAGAAGTATTACGTACTCAAGGTGCAAACGTATCGCTCAAAACATCAGCAATAGAGGCACTAGCTCAACTGCGCGAAATTGAAGAAAACGCCATCGAAGAACGTGGAGTTAAAGCAAGTGAAATTGAAGGAGCCAATAAACATGACAAGTTCGATCTCATTATTAGCGACCAAATCATGCCATCAATGTCAGGTATCGAACTAGCGGCGCAAGTCATGAAGATTAATCCTACACTGCCATTTATCTTGTGTTCCGGCTCTATAATCAAGCAAGAAGATTGCCCTGCCAATGTCGAGCGAATCCTACAGAAACCAATTAACAACCAACACTTGTTAGAGGTTGTCGCCGGAATTTTTACTCAACCATAACGAGACAAACACTTTATTGAGACATCTCAACAAGAGGCGGAGCCCAATCAGTATTGGCTCAAATGGCGCAAATAGGCGTCCAAAGAACTCCACAACATCTCATTTCCACTGTGGGTAAAAATACTTCCTGCGGACTGAAATTGGATACTATCGACCGATTTCAGCGAAGATTTGTTGCCTGCTATTCGCGCGTTCATGCCAGGCTGAACGGAATAAAGCGCCAAATCAATTTTGAATTCTGCTTGTTGAATGTCAGTAATTTCTATATCTTTCTTTAGCAGCTTGTTCCAGCCAACCCGATCCTGACTCTGCCAGATTTGCGGGTAGAGTAAAAAATCCTGCTCATGCAACACCGCGGTATCCAGAGATTCCGAGAGATCCTCCCTATGAGCGCCAGCACTTGCTGCTGGAAAATACCGCTGCACAGCACGTACTAAATTCTGATGTACCTCTTGATTCAACAGATCATTGTTTGCCATTACAACGTAGATTTTTGATTCTTTTGATAGCGCCCAACTGCTGGATCGCTCAAGTACTGTGCGATCACGCAGGCCAATTGATTGCAAAGGACCGTGCCAATGATCATAGGGATTTGAACTGCAGCTAGATATCATGGAGAGTAAAACAACAATAACAACGTATTTCATGGTGCGTCCTGCAAATACTGGTCTGATGAATCCAGAAATTAATAATTTGGGATAACACGGTGACTATAAGTGTAGTTCGATTTTGTGCCTTTGACGCTGAAAAGCTAGTGTTAAGCTAAGTGCCCGATTAAACGTTTTGCTAACAACAATAAGCATCATCACTTCAGTCGACTCAAAGCATTATGACGTGGAGCAAAGAAAGTAAATCGCAAACAGAACGAAGTTTGCGTCAGGTTAAACCTTATTTCTCTCGCGAACAGCTGTTGGCTGATCGAGAGAGTGGCGTAGCAGTTAAACTGCCGGTCAAGCTGGAATTTAGCGGTGAGGTGAGACTAATAATTAAACGATCTAATCGCCGATCTCTGATGTGCCAAAACGACCTTAGAACATCGAATGCCTTACTGGCGAAATTTTCGATTTGAATCATACTTATATCAAGGTTAATTAGACAGGCACCCCATCGCCTCTCTTCATTGACTCAGGGCTTCTTATAGCCTGAATGCTGAAACGCATTCGCATCACAGCTAATGGTAATTCGCCCGGATTTTTTCCGGGTTTTTTTTGTTCTTTCTGAACAATATCTGCTCCGGAGATGCTTAACCATTAGAACCCTCAAGAAAGAACTTAAGCTTCTCAACAAAACCTTCTACCCAAAAAACCTTATTCGACCCTTTAATTAAAATCTCGACCTCTGGGTTTACTATCAGTACATCAAGGGGGATATCCGATGCTGTTGCATAGTGCTGCCATATTCCGGGTGCAAGGACACCTTCCTGCCAGACCTTGAATCCTTCACCGACCGTAATAACAAGATCGATTCCATGGCATAGCGCTTGTAGTTCAAGGTGCGCGGCAACACTACTATCACCCAATTCGAACATCTCACCAAGAACAGCAATTGTTCTTGGTGAGGCGGATGATTTTAAAGCCTCGATAGCGTAAGCCATACTGACGGGATTGGCGTTGTAACTATCATCTACCAACACGGTCTTTTCAAACTGGATTCGGTTGCCCCTGCCTGCTGGCGTTGTGATATTGCTCAACGTCTTCGCCGCCGCATCAAGATCAGCGCCAAGCGCGTGAGTTATCGCCATTGCAGCTAATGAAGTAAGGACTCGATGTTCTCCCTTTCCCGCTAATAAATATGAGTACTTAGAATCATCAATTGTCACCTCTACTCTAGTGTCGTTGGATTTGCTGGCGTTCGCGATAATTTGTCCTCTAATGTCTGCGTCCTGACTGAATCCGAAGGTGATAGTTTTTCGCATTTCTGAAGCTTCTTTTGCGAGGTCATCAGGCATTATTAACACGCCTTCTGGGCTAAGCCCATCCGCGATTGACAACTTCTCTGTTCGAATATGATTCAGGCTCTCGAATTGCCCCAAGTGTGCAGGTAAAACGTTTAACACAACTGCGATATCAGGTTTAACAAGCGAGGCTAAGGGAGAAATTTCACCTGGGTGATTCATACCGACTTCAAAGACACCAAATTTAGTGTCACGGGGCATGCGGGTTAATGATAATGGAACGCCCCAGTGATTATTCAAGCTCCCAATTGACGCATGCGTGCTTGCTTGTGCTGATAGTATCTCCTGAGTCCACTGTCTCAAGGTCGTTTTGCCACTACTACCTGTTATCGCCACGACTTGACCTAACATCCTGGCCCTACCTGCGGCGCCAAGTTGCCAAAGGCCGTCGAGCGTATCTTTTACTATCAAGGCTGGTAACCCTGAATCAACGAGTTTGGAGATCAGAAGACCTGTCGCGCCATTTTTCTCTGCTGATTCAATATAATCATGCCCATCTAGACCCTGACTGCCTGAGGATTTAAAGCGTGGACCTGGGTCCCCTGCAAGGGCAATAAATAAATCTCCCGTTGCAACAGAACGAGAATCGATACTTATTCCGTTGACGCCCAGATTCACACCTGAAGTTGCTAATCCGCATGCAACTTCCAGTTCCTGCCAAAGCCATAGGGTATTATCATCTTGTTCTTTCTTTTTCAAATGCCCTTGCTCTCAAGTTGTTCTCTATGAATTTAATAACATGTGTCCAAATTTTACCTCTCTATCAACAATTTGTCTTACCTCAACGCCGAAGAAATCTATCTTTCTTATTTCTGTGTTTCTTTTTTGCCTTCTCAGGAACGAGTTGTAGCACAGCGGCAAAGTCCGAGTTATCTAAGCTCAAACAGGCAAAGTTTACGCCAGGAATACTTCAACAAAGAACTTTCTTACACGATGGTATGAACAGATCATATTGGTTGTACGTTCCAACCAGCATTCTAGAGACACAAGTAAAGACAAGCGTTCAGACGGCAGCCCCTGCTCTATTGACGGTGTTGCACGGGAGTAATCAATCCGGAGAAACAATGTTATATATGGGTGACTTTGTTGCTCATGCTGAAAAACACAAATATATCCTTCTGGCACCCAATGCACAGGGTACAGCATTTAATGACGGCTCAAACAGAGTTGAGCCCGAGTTCCGCTCAACATCTGACACTGGTTTTCTTATCGCCCTGAATGCCTATTTAGAATCAAAGTTAGCGACAGATACCAATAAAAACTATCTTGCGGGTTTTTCTAGCGGTGCGAGCATGGCACAGAGGATCGTGGCAGAGAGCCAGGGGCAGTTTGCAGCAGTTATTTCAGTCTCGGATCATTATTGGGGGCCTGAACTGGGCGAAGTATTTCCAGTATCAATGCTATTTATCTTTGGAGATAGCGACCCTTTGAACCCAATGAGAGGTGGAGACGTATTCCATAGTCCGCTGTTGACTCTCACAGTACCAAGACCCATGCAGACAGCTCAAGATTGGGCGCGAGCAATGGGTTGTTCGATCGCAATCACAGCAACTGTTGAGCCCGTGAAACAACGCAAATGGGCAGATTGTCAAGGTGATATAACCGTAATGTATTTGGAAGTATCTAACCTCGGGCATTTCTGGGCAGGGGGTAAAGTTCAAGCCTATAAAGGTATCTCCGAGCGTGAAGTCGGTCCTTATCACGCGGGATTTATCACAACTCTCGTCATGTGGGACTATCTCAATAAGCTGTGACAGAGCCCCATGTAACCGGAGCCCCATGTAACCGAGTGGCTAACCTACTAACTTGTCTGCGGCAATTTTAGGCGGTTGGCAATGAAGCTTTAGCAACCTCTGCTCTAGCAGCGTTTTTTTCGGCAATCTCACGCTGAATTTCTGCGACTTTTTCCTCTGTTAGTGGGTAATTCCATAGCAGCGGCATAGCGACAAATTTAAACAATGCAGGAATTACCGAATAAGTCACCGCCAACATGAGCAGGGAAAACTGGGTGTTTGTGGTGTTAACGGGATCTGCCAGTGAATCGAAACCCCAAAAAACAACCAAGTTAGTACCTATGAATAGTCCTAGAGCATAAGCCAATTTTCGCGTCATCGACCAAATAGAGAAATAAGCGCCACCTTGGCGTTTTCCGGTTTGGGCGGCATCAACATCAATCACGTCCGCTGCCATCGCATAGGGTAAGGCTGATAAGGCACCGATGGAGGAGCCTTTCAAACACATAATAACGATAAAGAATAAAAATTTCCCTGTCGGCTTTCCTTCAAAAAAAGCAACCGCTGATGCGTAAGCTTCATCAGGCAAGAAGACCATGATGTTTTTAATTTGAAATGCATCGAACCATTCGACAGGCGCAATTGCGATCAATGGAATCATGCTGGACCAGAGTGCGTACCATCCGATAGCGACCATCGTCGCTCGATGTTTACCAATTTTTCTTGATAACTTAAACCAAAGTGGTATGGCGACTAACTGAGAGACAAAATATGGCGCTAAATAGAATCCGAACAATGCGCCTGCTAGCAGCACGTGCTTCACGAAAAAGAAGCTCAGTGTGTTTGTCATTGCCGCACCAATGGTCGAAAACAGAAATACAATGATAAGTCTTCTATAAGGCTCGTTTTGCCAGACATATTTAAAACTCTCCTTCAATGGAAGAGGATCTGACTTACGCTCCGTAACAGGATATTCCGGCACGAAAAACAGCATATTAATAACGAGTATTGGCATCACTATCGCGATCGCCAACGACAAAAAATAGACGCTATCGGTTGGCTTGTCGTAACCAAAAAAGAAAATGATCGCGGGTGTAAATGCGCCGATCAAAGAACCAAACACTGTGAAACCTTCACGCCAACTCGTAATTAGCGTTCGTTCGTTGTAGTCACTCGACAGCTCGGCGCCCCAGGCGCTATAAGGTACGTCTTTGATTGTCGAACCTACGTAGATAACCACCAGCATGGCTAACATCCATGGATAGCCGGAATTAAAAGTAGCGCCAAAAAAGGTAATGTCGCCGAATTCAATCGGTGGAATGAACAGCATACATATGCCGAGGATGTAGATCGGGGTACCGAACAAGATAAAAGGTTTACGCCGCCCCCAACGGGTTCTTATCCGGTCTGAAAGCAAACCGACAATAGGATCAGTAACTCCGTCAAACAGCCTAGCGAGTACAAGTACTAATCCAACAAAAGCGAGACCGAGTCCAAAGCCTTCTGAATCGGCGTAGACAGCCGGTAGAAAAACGGCCATAGGCAAACCAACCATGGCGAGGGGTGTTGCTGGCGCACCGTATGAACCAAGAACCCATTTACTTAGAGGCGCTCTCTCAGAATCACGCTGCCTTGCCTCTTCAAAGGTTAGCTCTCGCGCTCCTTCTTCAGCTACATTTTTTGAAGAAGTACTGTTCGACTTCGAAGCTTCAGACATATCGCTTTCACTCATTCGCTAGTTCCACACACAGCTTTGATCTCAACTGTACCGTATTTATTCAACAACACCCATACTGATTTCATCGTAAAACAGTTAATCTATTTGTCTATATCACTGGGTCTAATAGTATAGTGACCTGACATTGATATCACCCATATTCCACGAGGCGCTCGCAGATACTTATGTGTGAGATTCGGCTCTCTCGCGCAACAAGTATTTCTGCACTTTCCCCGTCGACGTTTTCACTAAAGGTCCAAAGATAATAGTTTTGGGAACCTTGAACCGTGCTAATTCTCCCCGACAATATTCTGTGACCTCTGATTCTGTCAACTTCGCTCCCTCCTTTAAGGTAACGAAAGCACAAGGGTGCTCTCCCCATTTTTGGTCCGTTTTAGCGACCACTGCCGCTTCCAAAATTGCTGGATGCTTAAACAACACGTCTTCGATTTCGATACTAGAAATATTCTCGCCACCACTGATGATGACATCCTTTGATCGATCTTTTATCTGAATGTATCCATCAGGATGGCATACGGCAAGATCACCAGAATGAAACCACCCGCCTTCAAAAGCTGCACTGGTCGTTTCAGGATTCTTGAGATATCCCTTCATGACAATGTTACCGCGCATGAAAATTTCACCTTGTGTCTTTCCATCCCAAGGTACTGGCTCTAATGTTTCAGCGTCACCCACCATGGTTTCTCCCGCCATAATCGAGGACACACCCTGACGTGCCTTAAGCTTTGCTTTTTCCGGCGCATCAAGGTGATCCCATTCTGATCGCCAAGCTGACACAACCATTGGACCGTAGGTCTCTGTCAAACCATAGACGTGGGTAACCTCAAATCCCATGTTCTCCATGCCTTCAATCACCGCAGCAGGGGGCGCGGCGCCCGCTGTCATCACACTAATCTTGTGAGAGATACCGTGCTTCAACTTGTCCCGCGCATTGACGAGAGAATTTAAAACAACGGGCGCACCACAAAAATGAGAAACTTTATTTAGCTTAATCGACTCAAAGACGGCATCTTCCCGAACATGTCGTAAACAGATTGTCGTTCCAGCGACCGTTGCCAAAGTCCAGGGAAAGCACCAACCGTTACAATGAAACATCGGCAGCGTCCAAAGATACCGTGGATGAAGGCCCATATTCCAAGTCAGTGCGTTGTTCGCTGCATTCAGGTATGCCCCTCTATGGTGGTAAACGACTCCTTTGGGATTGCCCGTAGTACCTGAGGTGTAATTAAGAGATATTGCGTCCCATTCGTCGTCTGGCAGTGACCACTCGAAATCATCATCGCCAGTCGCAAGAAACTCACAGAAGGTGATCGAGCCAACACGATCACCTTCTGTGAACGAAGGATCTTCTACATCGATGACCAGAATTTCTGACAAAACCAATTCGAGGGCGCTTGATGTCACCGCCGAAAACTCGACATCGGTAATCAGAACCTTCGCTTCACCATGATCAAGTATGAAAGCAACAGTCTTGTCATCTAGCCTAGTATTAATTGCATTCAATACTGCGCCGGCCATCGCAACCGAGAAATGTAACTCAAACATTTCAGGAATATTTGGCAGCATCGCCGCAACGGTGTCCCCCTTCCCTATGCCAACCTTACGAAGCGCCGAAGCAAATTTTATACAACGCTGATACGTTTCTGCCCAGCTTTGAATTCGATCACCATGAACAATCGCGTCATAATCAGGGTACAGGCTCGCACTCCTTCTAAAATAGCTTAGCGGTGACAGTGCTTCAAAATTTGCTGCATTCTTAGGTAAATTTGTTTCGTAGATGTTCGTCATTACTCTTACTTACTCCTAATATTTCTCTAATATTCCATTACGCTCATACAGGCTAGAAATTTAAAGAAGCGTTGCTCAAGAAAATTTTCTTGCGCTACTCCTACTAACACAAAGGTACCATTTCTGGAGCTGAGAAATACTGGAGAAAAACTGAAGACAAGTAGAGCTTTTCACGGGAAGAACACACACCCCCTTGCGCTGGAGCTGTGGTAACATTGAAGGTTGGAATAACTAAAATCAGAGATGTTTATGGGTAGTATTATTGCTGGAATATGGAATGGTCTTAGCTGGATCAGGGTCTTTATACTCAACCTCATCTTCCTAGTCTTCATCGGCATCATTGTCGCAAGCATCTTTTCATCCTCTGAAATAGCTCTGGTACCCGATTCAGGCGCGCTCATCATTAACCCAACAGGCAACATTGTTGAACAAAAAAGACCTGTAGATCCCCTCGCAGGCATTTTGAACACAGGTTCATCGCAGTATGAAAGCGAAACTTTACTTAGTGATTTACTCGACGCGATTCAGCAAGCATCAACGGATCAACGAATAAAAATCATCATACTTGAAACCGACTCGTTACAGGGCTCGAGCCTTGCACAACTGAGTGATATCGGCGCGGCGCTCGACGAGTTTAAAGCGACCGGGAAATCTATTTATGCATGGAGTGATGGATACACCCAGAACCAATACTTCTTGGCTTCGCACGCTGATAAAATATTCCTGAATGCCCAGAGCTTTCAGGTATTTGGCGGTGTTTTTATGACTGGGCTAGGTGTTTATCCAACTTTTTTCCAAGAGGCACTGGAAAAACTTAAAGTGACTCTACACGTTTTTAAAGTCGGGACTTACAAGGGCGCTGTTGAGCCATTCATGCGCAACGATATGTCGCCTGAATCTCAGGAAGCGAATCTTGCATGGCTTAACGTGTTGTGGGACGACTATGCAAAAAATATTACCGAACGACGAAACATTTCCCGTGCAGAATTTGATCAATATATCAGCGAATATGACATCCTGCTCGCCGAGGCTGCTGGCGATGCTCCGCTTCTCGCTGTTCAGCGCAAACTGATTGACGAACGCGTGTCGCCGCAACAGTGGACCGAGCACCTCCAGGACATCGTCGGAAAAGACGGTTCAGATTTCAATCAAATCGATTTCCACCAATATCTCGCGACAGCACGTCTATCTATGCCTAAGAGCAACCCAGTTGCTGACAAAATTGCAATTATCAAGGCCAAAGGCACAATTTACGACGGCTACCAACCCGACGGTAACATTGGTGGAGATTCACTTTCCGAGCTCATTAAAAAAGCAAGAGAAGACAGCACGGTTAAAGCACTGGTATTACGAGTAGATAGCCCCGGAGGTTCTGCGTCTGCGTCAGAGAAAATTCGTTACGAGTTGTCCCTATTTCAGGCTACTGGCAAACCAGTGGTTGTTTCCATGGGCTCATATGCAGCCTCAGGGGGGTATTGGATTTCAGCAACAGCAAATAAAATATTTGCATCGAACAATACAGTGACCGGTTCTATCGGAACCTTCATGATATTCCCAACGTTCGAACAGAGTTTTGCTGAGTTAGGCGTTCATACCGATGGCGTTGGTACAACACCGCTCGCTGATGCGATGAATCCATTCAAGGCCATTAACCCAATAATGAAACATACCTTCGAACTTTCAATCCGTAATACTTACGCAAAATTTATTTCGCTTGTAGCCGGAGGCAGAGGCATGACAGTACAAGAGGTTGATGCAATTGCTCAGGGACGAGTTTGGGCGGGCTCAACTGCGCTTGAACTCGGACTGGTAGATGCTATCGGCTCTCTTGATGATGCGATTCAATCAGCAGCTACGCTCGCTGCTGTAAACGATTACGAGGTACTTCATGTCGAGAAAGAGCTATCGCCAAAGGAGCTGTTCCTAAAAGAAGTGATGAATAGCAAGGCCATGGCCGAGCTTATTACGAATCTGAGCTTGAACATCGACACAGGACTTATTCGACGTATTACCAGTGAAATGGAACCGCTGATTCGTATGAGCCAAAAGCCAGGAGTATACCTCCATTGCTTAGCCTGCAAGATGCAGTAAACAAACAAAGAGCGCCCTAGTAGTTATCTGCTGTGCCTAGGCGGTGAATCAATATTGCTGCTCTTTGAATTAACAGCGGCAAAGTCCCAAGGTCAATGCTCTCGTCTGGCGTGTGGGCGCCATTTCCTTCAGCACCGACACCGTCGATCACGTCAACATAACCGGCGACAAATGATACATCTGCTGCGCCTCTTTTGCCGGGATCGTAAGGTACAACTGACCCTTGCTTGAGGTCTTCGCTAACGGCGCTCAAATTCGCTAATACTGCCAGGTTTCCCTCCGTCGGCGGCATTGATGGGTAACCGTCCTGGAAATCAATTTTAGCCGAAGTCTGAGGCAAGTGATTGCTCTCAGCGATCGCTTTCATCCGCACCCTTGCGGAATTTTCTTGTGCCGGAGAGATAGTCCGCAAACCGCCGTGAACGACCACGGATTGAGCTACAACATTTGTTTTACCAAACGAATCGCCCTTATTTTGTGCCGGGTCGTAATTTACCACTGTTCCACCGAGAATGACTCCGGGATTAAAAGTGAGATACTCTTCGCTGCTTAATTGTTCGTGGAACTGATTGAGTATCCGTGCCGCTTCGAAAATTGCGCCGCTACCGACTTCATCATTAAATATTCCGGCCGAGTGCGCCCTCTTTCCCGTCACATCCAGGCGCCAGCCACTCGAGCCACGTCTAGCAACCGTTGCAGTATTTAAACCAGTTGCTATCTCAAAACCCAATGCGATGTCACAACGTTTTGATGCTTCAACCAAGTGATAACGACTGATCGTTTTTGGGCTGCCGGATTTTTCTTCGTCGCCTATGAGTGCCACGATCAAATTGAGATCATCCAACACACCTAACTCCTTCAGCGCTTTCAGAGCGTAAAGAATCACGACATCTCCACCTTTCATATCATTAACCCCAGGGCCTGCGGCGTGATCGCCCTGGCGGGTAAAAGTTTGAAAGGGGCTATCTGCTTCAAACACAGTGTCTAGATGCCCGATCAATAATAGGCAACGACCTCCACCTTCACCGCGGGTTTCTGCAAACAAATGTCCAGCACGGTCAACTTCACGCATATCGTGCCATTCGGTTTTAAGACCAAGTGCCTCGAATTCAGTTGCGAAGACATCTGCAACCGCCTTTACGCCCTCATGGTTCATGGTGCCGCTGTTAATGTTGACAGTCCGCTCCAAAAGATCTATTGCTGATTCTTTGTTTCGCTCAGAAATCTCAACAAGCTGTTTTTCAAGATCGGTTAAATCAGCTGTCGCGATCATAGAAACCATCAGAAACAGTAGAACTACAATCAATCGATAATATCGTTTTAACATATTCTTCCTTAAAGCCGCTTGAATTAAACAGTGCTACTATGCCACATATCCCGTTGTTCAGGTTCATTCAGGTATAGTTCATAAGCCCACTGTAGAATTGGATCAACAATTGAATCAAGAACTGATTCAAGTATCTAATCGGGTACCTAATCAAGTACCGAGCGAACAATGAAAAGATTGACAAATACAGTGAGGTGTCACAGATGAAAACCAAAAAACTAATCAGATCGCGTCAGGTTTCTCGCTCCATCTTCAGCACAATCTTAAGAGTCTCGTCGGCGCTATTAGTCGCCCAAAGTATCTTTGCCGCAGAAACTGCACCTGAGACTGAGCCCACCAGTTCGCTTACATCGGTGACGATAAATCACAATGAAAGCAACAGTATCTCTACCCGACTAAGCGAACAGGAATCTACTCAAAATGGCATCGAGTACGCCGACGAGTCGATGGTAAATCAAGACAACGAATATGATCATTGCCACTTTGACGAAGCACACAAGCATCATCATTGCTATGACGCTGGCCAGCATGAACATAACATCGTCGAAGCTGATCAAGTTTACATAAGCGAATCTAGCGTTCATCCAGACCGACGCTATAGGTACTACACAACTAGCAGATCATCAGATCGTTATTACTCAACTCACGCATATTCTAATTCACACGAACGTTACTATTCACAAAACCAGCGAGATAATTGGAATTCAATTGCACTCGGTTTGGCAATAGGTTTGCCTCTTGCTTATTCCAACCGTAATTATAATCGTGGTCACTATCGTTCCAGAGGTCTTGGTTTTAGGCACGGGGGTTTTAGCCACGGGGGTTACAATCGTGGGGGTCATAATCGTAGTGGTTATAATCGTAGTGGTTATAATCGTAGTGGGAATCATGGCGGAAACAGACGAGGCAGACACTAACACCAACGCTCAGCAACGCTCAGCAACTATGATTTTCAGGAGAGATTAGCTATTAATGCCTTGCCAAAAATCCCTTACTGCCCGGTTTAGATGTGCCGGGCTTTTCACCCCTTCAATGTTCCAATGATCTGGCAGAAGTTTCTGGTAGCGGTTTTCGTTAAACCGATTATCAACCAGGCACAAAATCCCCCTGTCCGTGTCGCTTCGAATCAGACGGCCCGCGGTTTGTAGGACACGGTTAACACCCGGATATTGATAGGCAAATTCGAAACCATTGCCGGTGATGTGTTCTCTATAATTTTCAGGCATAGTATCTGACTCAAAATCACCATTGAAATAGCGCTTGATTAGATCTCTTTCAATCCCCATTTGGGGTAGTCCGACCCCTACCACTATGACCCCAATAAGCTTGTTCCCTTTTAGATCAATCCCCTCACCGAAAATACCACCCATAATGGCGAATCCTACCAGGGTATCTTGCGTAGATCCTTCAGTTGCCTCTTCCAGTGGCGCTTCTTTCTGAGGTGATTCAAATTTCCCGAGAAAAGTTTGTCGGGCATCATCATCCATCGTGGGTTTCTGACTTATCGTGTTGAATTGCGTAAAGCGATCACAAAAATTTCCATGCGCCTCATTTAAGTATGCATATGAAGGAAAGAAAACCAGATAGTTACCTGCTCGATGGCTCACAATATCAGCGATAAGTGTCACAAGTTCATCCAAACTATTGTCACGATCACGATAGATTGTTGAGATATAACGAGGAACAAAAACCCCAAGGTGCGATGGATCAAATGGTGCTGGTATCTTGTACCAGTTAGCGTCTTCGGAAACTCCCATTAATGATTCAAAATAAGACTGCGGCCCCATGGTCGCGGAAAAACAGACCGATGCAAAGCTCCTCTTCAATCCCTCCGCAAGTCCTGGCGCTGGATTGATGTTGTAAAGCTTAATGATAGTACTACCGGAACGATGCAAAATAAGACAACTGTAGTTTCCATCAAATAATTCACCGAGCCGCAAGAACCTCAGGCAATCAAAGTAGACACCAAGTAATTTGGCCTGTTGATCAGTACCGCGGGGTTCATGCAGCCAATCTTCGGCCGCATCACAAAACAGCCTAAGCGACTTGGCCAATTTCTCTGGGTAGGTCTCAAGCACCAAATAGCCAGCAGTTTCAAGCATCGCCTTGTGAGGTCGAATTAACTTCAAAATCTCACTGTTGATCGCATTGAGTCGTTTTGAAACTAATGGAAGTGCATCCTTTTGTTCACGCTTGTGCACCATCAAGGTTTCTTTGGTCAGCTCTGCTGAGAACATATCACGACCACGATCAACCAAATTGTGAGCCTCGTCTATGAGAAATCCATACTTACCATGAGCTTCATCAGACTTCGCATCAATGAAGTAACGACGAAGATACACCGCGGGGTCAAACACATAATTGTAATCACAAATAACCATATCTGAAATTTCAGATAGATCGAGTGACAATTCAAAAGGACACATCGAAAACTTGCGGGCTATTTTTTCAATCGTACTTTTTGTCAAGGAAACCTCAGCCGCTATCGTTTCCTCAAGTGCCAGAGGGAGTTTATCGTAATAACCGGCAGCATAAGGGCAGTGCTCGGAATCACAGGGGGCACCAGGCGTAAAACAAATCTTATCTTTAGCTGTGAGCGTGATGTCCCTGAAAATGAGACCGCCCTCACGCAAGTCATTAACTGCAGCAGCTGCCATTGATTGCCCAGAGGTCTTTGCCGACAAATAGAATAACTTGTCATAGCCAAACTCCCCCATTGCTTTGAGTGATGGGAAAATACTCGCCATCGTTTTACCTATGCCGGTCGGTGCCTGTATCACCAATTGCTGCTGACGCCGCATCGTTTGGTAAACACTCACAGCCATCTCGCGTTGTCCTTTGCGATAACCGGCAAACGGGAACGCTACGGCAGCGATGGCGATATTCCTTCGAGTCTGCCAAGCCTGGCGCTTCTTTTGCCAGCGCGCATACCTGCCCAACAAATCATAAAAATAGGTCTCAAGTTCCTCACAGGACCAATTTTCTTCAAAGATATATTCAACTTCATCATCTAAATGGTAATAGCACAGTTTAAGGAGCACATTCTGCTGCGCTGGTAAATTGTACTCTAACGCTAACAAATGTGCATAGACTCGCGCCTGCCCCCAGTTAAGCCGTTCGATGTTTGCAGGAATTTGACTCACATCCATCCGCGTCGTTTTAATTTCCTCAACCCACAGCTTTATAGCGGACCTACTCTGGCTTGATTGTTCAATTTCTTGTAGCGCTAGATCCTCCTCTGCACCACCAATTAGTTCTATGAAATAGCCATCGACGCGTCCGCCAATTTCAATATTAAGCCCCTCAGATTCAAAGACTCCAGAAACTTTCTTTTCGGCAATGTAGCCTTCGCCGCGAGATTTTTGGACTTTCTGATGCCCTTTGATGCCTTCCTGAGCTGAGCTTCTCGATGAAAAGCGAAAATTGATGTCACCGGAACGTTCGGTCTTTTCAACCAGTTCACGGACTGCCAGCTTAATACGATTTGGTTTTAAATCCATTTCACGTTAACCACAACGATAGGAAGCCCTTTACACTCGAAATGCCGAATCCAACGATTTTGATTGTCCTGCAGTTTATCTCCGGGACCTTTTACCTCAACCAGTTGATAGCCCCCAGTATCCGGAAACACTATCAGATCCGGTAATCCACTTCGATTAGATCGCAGGTCAGCCAATAATCTCTCGAATACTGAGCATAAATGTTTAACAGGAATTCTTTCGAGTGCTAATGCCAGTAAAGTGCGGTTCAGCACATGCCAGTTCACTAAAATATTAGCAAGACCTTGCTTCTTATTGAAAGTATCGAGCACCTTACGGCGCAAAAAGTGATCACTCTCTAGCTCTTGTAACCGCACTGTTATCGCTGCTTGTCGGCGTGGCGTAAAATCTGAAGAAAACAAATCAACAGGGCCTCGCTGGCATGGGTTGAAGAACACACCCTTGGTCGCGCCAAAAATGATATCCCAGAACGCTAAGCCGAAAATACCCGTAAAAAGTGCATTCTCGACATATGCTGATTGGTGTCCCTGATTTACATACCATTGTCGGGTCACCTCCTCTACGCGATATTGTGGATCGAACTCCAATTCAACCGTATTCAATTGTGGCGCAATAGTTTTTAGATTGGGGTAGTGAGCTGGTATCGGCAACTTATTCTTTTTTAGAATCCGCTTGCCAAATTTTACTGCAAATTCAAATTCTGCTTCATCCTCCGGATTCGATATGATTTCATTGCAGCTGACCAGCGCCTGTTCGGCATTCTCAAGTGCGGAGTGATAGATCCGCGTCCTACGCTCTCTCGCCGGTGCTGTCTGGGAGAAACTAAATAGCCGCAACGCATCATGATACTGCTCTAACCTTTCCAGTTGCCTTGCGATACGGTTGATGACTTTGTCCTTACGTCTTTGCAACGAGGGTTCATCAATCAAATTTACCATTTCGGCAACCTGCAGCAATGCCACCAGATCATTGCTTTCTATTGCTGAGAGGGAAAGTTCATTTAAATAATATAACTGTATGGTGTCGTCAACGATATCCCGTTTACTAAAGAACCGGGTATCTTGATCAATGATGTATTGCTCAAACGGCGTAATACCGAGATCGTTAAGTACAAACTCGGTAAAGTCCTGATACATATTGCCAAAAAACAGTAGTTTCAAAAGCTCTAAATGTTCGACTCCCAATGGCTGGTAAACATCAAAATTAATAGCTTTGCGAAAGTCACTAACAGAGAGGTGTTCGTTGCCGGTTTCGAGAAGTTGCGTCTTATTAATCTGAGCAGGACTATTCTCAAACTCTAGATTACTCTTCAGTAGATCGACGAGCTCTGGCTTTGTGAGCAGGGACAGCAACGCATCGATGTTGTCTGTGAGAGATTCTGTCAAATTGCTTTGAAGTTCGTCACCTTCAGATAAATTGTCTTGCTCTTCAACGCCAGCATCGATGGGACAACAAACATCTAATAAGCCAACTGCCCTCAGCTCAAATGCTGCTAGATTTAGATTCTTAATTTCGGCGTAATTAAGTTTATCGCTGCGGAATAATGGCCCCTTTCGAAGAACTAGCCTGACATACAACCGTTGAGCGCCTTCACTTACATTGCCAAAAGACTGTATGAATCCAACTTCATTTTCACTCAGTAAATCCCGATAACGGCTCTCGACAAAATTAAGCAAAAAGCTGAAGTTATAGAGATAGTAGCCATCAGGCAAGGTAATGTTGTTGGATAGGTCAGAGCTTTTATTCTCCGACCAAGTATTTTGATCAGCCACTTCTGGAGTCCCACGGCTAGCTTTGCCGCACGATAACTGTATTTATATACAGTGTCAAATCGGTGATAGGAATTCTAGATGGAGGAACCTAAACGCGTATAGACACGCTCAGTGCCCGTCAAAGGATCAGATTGAACCATTTGGTCTTTACCGGGAAACCGGATCATCCGCTTCTGACTACCGCCATCAACAAACGTAAGTTCATCGCCTTCAAGTTTATATTGAACCGGAGCATTACCCCCAACTTGGACCATGATTTCGGAATATTCAACAATCAAATTGATGCCAGCCATCTCTACTTGCCAGGAACCCAGCAACTGAGTTGCTGGATTAGAAGTTGTGCTAGTACAACTCTGTAAAAAGCATAGAAGCATACTCCATAAAACCATCTTCTTAATCAACATATGCAATTCTCCTTGGATAAGTTATTCATCGCACAACACTCCACAATCGGAGATTCTATAATGAAAAAGATACACTACCTGTGCTGATTCAGCCACTTCTGAATTCTGGTCGAGTTCAAAATTGTGACATAATGGCATTAAGGTATAAATAAAAATAGCTTCCAGCTGCTTAGCGTAAGAGTCACGGGCACGCTTAAGCTATCCATGATGACCAAAAGCTTTATTAATAAAGATTAACACGACCTAAGACGATACGAACAAAGTCACTGGAGAACTAAATTGACCATAGAGAACGAGGAAGACCTGAAAAGGTTAAAAATAATCAGCCGAATTGTATACGAGACACTGATGATCATGCGCAAGCATACAAAACCGGGGATAACGACCCTGGAGCTCGATGATATCGGCAGGAAGAACCTCGACAAATATGGCGCGAATTCCGCCCCGAAAGTCACCTACGACTTCCCTGGTTACACGTGTATCAGTATCAACGAAGAAGCAGCACACGGCATCCCTTCAAATAGAATAATTCAACCTGGAGATGTCGTTAACATTGACGTATCAGCAGAGCTAGACGGCTATTTCGGCGACACTGGCGGCACCTTTCCCGTACCCCCTATAGACCCGATAATTGAATATTTGTGTCAAGCTACGCGGTCAGCGCTAAAAAATGCGATGAAAGCTGCAAAAGCCGGCGCTAAGATTAATCAGATTGGACGGGCGATAGAGAAAACAGCGAAGCGGACCGGCTTCGTGACAATCAAGGATCTCGGCAGTCACGGTATTGGACGCGGACTTCATGAGGAGCCCCATTTTATTCCTAATTTTTATGATAAGAACGACACTCGCCGACTAAAAGAAGGTCAGGTCATCACGATAGAACCTTTTCTTTCAACCGGCAGTGACCAAACGACAACCGCTGATGACGGCTGGACCTTATGCACAGAACCGGGCAATTTTTCTGCCCAGTACGAATACACGATGGTCATCTCCAAGAACCGGCCTCAGGTGTTAACAGTCGTATGAAACCACCAGCTAAGCATTCGCCGGGCTAACTTTTGGCCAAAAGTTCACGGTTAGCCTGTTCGACTTCTTCTACCCCTTTCAAAAGTGGCAACAGCGCAGTTAGAAATAAACCGATGCCCAGGATACCCAAGGCAAACAGTGTCACCTGCATACCCAATTTGTCGATCATCAAACCTACAATAGGCCCTGTCACAATATAAATGAACCGAAAGGTAAACGATGTCATAGAGTTTGCCGTTGCACGAAAAGAACTCGAAACACGACTATTTAGTGCATCTGTCAACAACACTTGATTAATCCCACGGCAAAGGAAGAAGCTAAAGCTGAGCAATATACCTAAAACACCGCCAAGAGATGACATCCCGATGTAACCAAAAATGGGTAGCAGCCCCATAACAATCAACAAAGGACGTGCACCGAACCTCTTTTCCAAAGGAATACAAGCCTTGGTTGCAGCTGCGAATAAGAAACTTTGAGCCGCCCAGAGAAGACCAAATGCTGTCAGAGGTATGCCTTGCTCGCGCCAGTAAGGCTGAAGCATCCAAACAACATAGAAAGTCGCTAGACCAAAAAAAGTTGTATTCAAGCAGATCAATCGTAAAAACCTATCTCGGACAAATAGATGATAAACAACCTCCTTAAGGTTCTCTTTGTGCTGACCCTTAGCCATCTTGGTGAATGGCGCTTCAACTAAAAAGCACGCGAGCACGAGCGGAACACATGCAGCCATAGCGTTAGCTATCACCGTTACTTCAAACGACCATGCAATGAGAACGCCTCCGATCAGAGCAGAAACCCCTTCTGCAACTGACTTTGAAAAGCGCATATTGGCGATACCACGCGTTTTCTCTTCTGGACTTTGTCCTAACGCTTCCTGGCTATCGTAGAGAAGCGAGAGATCCGCCCCGGATAAAAGGCTTAAGCCAATACCAACCAGCATTTCAAACGCGACTAAGCCAACGAACGAATCAGCGAAATAGAGCCAACTATACCCAAGCCCGTGGAACAAACTACCAGCCAAAAGTGCGTTCTTCCGGCCCAACATATCGGCGACGTATCCTGACGGAATCTCAAACACGACAACAAAGAAAGCAAAAATCGCCTGCAAGTAAAACACTTGCGAAAGTGTTAGCCCCTTGGATTCAAAGAAGGGCACAATGATCGGTATAATGATCATCGACATCCAGAAAAAACTGAATATGTAGAGTACTGTAATATTTCTTTTTAGTTTTCTTTCCATCATTTCTTAATCGCAATGCGCGATCCCTCTTACAAATTTGGCTATCAAGACACGGGTAACTTCTTTTCGGTTTAGGACGTGCAAAAAAAAAGCTCCTGGGAGTTAAATTCGCCAGGAGCTTTCATAATTTCTTATTTGAAATTTCCCTAGCAGATTTCTCGATCCCAAGTTGTTAGCTTCTGAGATGCCCGACCCGTGACGGTATCGCAGCAATTATTTGCGTTGATGCCACCACATGACATATCGGCAAACGAAGACGACATAGCTAAAACGACACGAATGCGATTAAGCATTACGCCTCGACTCAAGCTTTTGCTGTAATTAGTTGAATTGTTATTCATGACTATTGAGCTGAATTCCTAGTACTTTTGTAAATACGGCTATTGAATGGTGGTATTAAAATATTCAATTAGACGTTCTCTCCGATCTTCTTTTGCAACAACAATGTTGGTTGCTCATCATATTGTCTGGGCGCGAGACCATACTCCTAATCAATTAGGAGTCAAGAAAAACAATCGCAGCCTCTATTTTTTCTGTTGATTTTTAGTTGGGTCAATCTCTGAATCGTCTGAAGCTTCTTGGTCCGACAAGATATTTTGCCACTTACCTGACTCAAAGCGTTTGATCAACATAATCGCCTTCACAATATAATCCGCGATCAAGGCACCATAGATATACTCCACGGGTAAATCCATGATCATAAATATAAACGCGAGACCAACCCTCACACCTATGAGCCCGGTTAACGTTGCGACTAGTGGAAAGCGTGTGTCCCCTGCTCCTCTCAAACAACCGCCCAACGTAAATTCAACGGCCATCAATGGCTGTGAGACACCGAGCATGAAGATGAAGAGTACAGTCAACTTAACCACTTCGTCGTCATCAATTAGGAATCTTGCTATCTGTGGCGCGGCAGCGACAATGATAGCACCCAAGATAACCATGCTTATCGCAGCAAGCCTGGTTGCTCGCCACCCTTCCCGCCGGGCACCAATGGGATCTTTTGCACCTAAGTGTTGACCAACAAGCGTCGCGCCGGCGATAGAAAAGCCAAACCCGACAACAAATGACATAGAAAGAATCTGGACACCGATACCATAGGCAGCAAAAGCCGCAGTACCGTATTTAGCAACTAACCAAAGAAAAGCCAGAAACCCCATTTGAAAAACTAATTGCTCTAAACCCGCCGGATAGCCAATATTAACCAGTTTCTTTAAACGTGGCTTGCTTAACGAGCTCATGCCTCCGACGCCAATAACCAGCATTCTTCGTTGCCAGAGGATGAGCAATACAATTGCTCCGACAAGAAACGATAAACCATTAGCAATTGCGGCACCGGGCACACCCATTTGGGGCAAACCAAATTTGCCATAGACCAGCGCATAAACGAGGACAATATTAATCAGATTGGTAATCACCCCGATCCACAATGGGGTGCGGGTATCGCCAGCTGCTCGGAGTGCTGCACCGAGGACCATATTTACGGCAAACGCAATATTGAAATAACTCAGCCACCGGATAAACTCACCCGCTTGAATTGTTGTTTCTTCGTCTAAACCGAAGACGCCAGCAATTTCCTGTGAAAACAAGATACAGGGCAACATCAAAAAAATGGCAACAATATTACCGATCCAGAGAGAAGCACTCGTGATTTTCGCAGCTTCCTCTCGGTCTTTGGCGCCTATGGACCTTGCGACCAAAGCAGTCGTGCCTGCTGAAATCGCCATAAGAATGGCCTGCAGCGCAAAGAAAATCCTATGCCCCGTTGTAACAGAGGCCACGGCTGAGGCACCGAGCTCGCCCACAATTTTAATACTGGCTATACCAATAACTGCAAAAAGGAGGTTACTAAGAATCGCGGGCCAAGCGAGCTCCCAAATACTTAAGGGTAGCTTGCTGGATTCCGCCGACTCTTCTACCTCTGATGTATTAGAATCAGACATCGAATATCCGGGAGTGATACGTGTGAAGACTTTGAAGCGGCGCGTAACTTACACCAATATCGTCTTTAGTGTCAAAGGGGAACGAAATGAATAAAACAGCAACAATTATTGGCGGTGGTCATAACGGCCTTGTTTGTGCCTGCTATCTAGCAAGAGCCGGTGTCGATGTCACGATTCTAGAACGGCGTTCTGTTGTAGGTGGAGCAGCGGTTACTGAAGAATTTCATCCGGGATTCCGAAACTCTGCGGCAAGCTATACGGTGAGCCTACTGCACCCAAAAGTGATTGCTGATCTACATCTGCACGAACATGGTTTGCGAATCATTGAACGAAAAATTAATAACTACGTACCCCTACCGTCGGGCGAGAGCTTGATCAGTTACCCCGATACTGATCGGTTTCATGCTGAAATTGCACAATTTTCGCAGCGGGACGTCACTCAGCTCAAGCGCTACAATGAACTGCTAGACGCCGTAGTGCCTGTGATAAAAGACCTCATGCTAGTAACACCACCATCTATTATCGACCATGGCTTTGCAGACATTGGAAGGTATTTTACGCTCAGCAAACATTTTAAAACCTTGAACAGCGGTCAGAAGAGGTTGTTATTGAGGTTGTTCTCAATCAGCGCAGGGGAGATGTTAGACGACACTTTCGAATCTGACCCGATTAAGGCCCTTTATGGGTTTGATGCCATTGTTGGTCATTTCGCTAGCCCATATGCACCAGGCACAGCTTACGTACTCTTACATCACCTGGTAGGCCAAGTTAACGGCAAACAAGGGCTATGGGGACATGCCGTCGGGGGTATGGGCGCCATTACACAAGCGATGGCGAAAGAAGCGCTCTCATTAGGTGTAAAGATTGTGCTTGATGCAGAGGTTGAAAACCTTGAAATTAGCCGGCAAAAGGTAAAAGGAATCACCCTGAAAAATGGCGAAGTAGTCGAATCAGACATCACTATTGCAAACGTGAATCCCAAACTACTATTTTGTGATCTTATCGAGTCTTCAGACCTCAACGAAGACACACGATCGCACTTTGAGTCCTACAAGTGTCAAAGCGGCACATTTAGAATGAACGTCGCGATGTCCGCATTACCCTCTTTTACAGCTCGAACCGCACCGAATGTGCTGGAAGCCGGCATCATTATGGCTCCATCTCTCAACTATATGGACAAAGCGTTCACGGACGCCAGATTAAATGGCTGGTCAGAGAAGCCGATTGTCGAGATGTTGATTCCCAGCATCGCAGACGACTCTTTAGCGCCCGCGGGCCAGCATGTTGCGAGCCTTTTTTGCCAACAATTTGACCCTGCTCTAGGTGAGAAGTGGAATCAACACAGAGAAAATGTTGCAGACATCATTCTAAACACCGTTGAAGAGTATGCTCCTGGCTTTACACAACAGGTTATTGCCCGCCAAATACATTCGCCCTGGGACCTAGAACAAAAATTCGGTTTGGTAGGAGGTGACATTTTTCACGGCAGGCTGAGCCTCGACCAGCTGTTTTCTGCCAGACCCATGCTAGGCATTGGTGACTACCACACAGAATTTGAGAACCTTTACCTCTGCGGCGCTGGCACTCATCCGGGCGGTGGAGTTAGCGGTTTACCTGGTCACAATGCCGCTCAGGAAATAATTCGCTGTTTATAGATCTCAGCTACTATACTTGGATCTGAGATATTTTCTCCAGACTGCGCGAAAGAGCGCCTGCAGGCCAGAATATTTAGGCTGCAAGTACTAGATAACTTAAAAGGAGTAATGTGGCAGATATACCAGAAATCCTAATCGCAGATGATTCTAAGTCTAATCGCCTCTCGCTGGCTGCCTCAGCGACTATTCTTGATGTCGACATTCTGATCGCCAGCAGTGGCATGGAGACTATCCGTCTTGCGATCGAACATCAGCCTGCTCTTGTCATTCTCGATGCAGATATGCCGGACATGGATGGCTACCAGGTGATGAACCAGCTTGCAGGAAATGGTCGCACGACCAATATTCCAGTTATCTTGATGGAAACCAATTTTGCCAGCCGCAAAGGCAGCCTACATGGTAGCTCTGTCTGGCCGACCGAACTACTTTATAAACCCATCAACCATGAACACTTCAGAAATAAACTAACAAGTCTGATACTGCTTAATGAGTACCGTAACGCCATTACGACTATTCAGGAATTCGAAGATGAAATGGGTGATAGAGCTGATGAAGGTGTCATCGGCTTAGATCTACAGGGCCGAATCCGCTACTGCAACCCAGCCATGATCAAGATGCTACGGACAAAATATTCGGAGTTGCTGGGCACTGGACTTGAAACTGTATTTGAAAAGGATTTTCACGAAACTGATCCGCGTTGGTCTGAGCACACAGTAGCAAAAGCGCTAAGGTCAGGCAAAACCGTACAAGTAAAGAAAGCAACTTTGTGGACCAATGATGGCGGTAAGGTCACCACTACCTTTGTAGCTGTGCCGGTAAATGATCACTCTGTATTAGCCGGGCTGCTAGTCTTCAAGGATATTTCGCGTCGTTCTAGATCAGATGATCAAATTACTTCATTAACGACCCATGATCCTTTGACAGGATTGGCTAACAGGTTCAAGTTCGAAGAAGTACTTAGCGGGTTAATAGACCTATACAAAGCGAAAACCAATGTACTTGTTTCAAGGAAACGATCCGCTCCCTGCGCCGTTTTATATATCGGCCTAGATCACTTTTCCCACATAAACAAAGGACTAGGACATGATGCCGGTGACAAATTACTTCAGGGAGTTGCACATCGCCTAAGAAATTGTATATCTGATTTGGATATTGTTGCGCGCCTAGGGGGAGATGAGTTTACGGTGGCACTCACGCATATGTTTGATGCAAACGATGCGACAAAAACTGCGCAGAAAATACAAAAGCAGCTAGACGAGCCGTTTCTTATTGATGGCAACGAAATTTTTACCAGCGCAACGATCGGAATCGCCACCTATCCAGAATGCGGAGACTCATCCAGCGAGCTACTGACAAACAGTAACCTCGCGATGCAGTCAGCAAAGCAAAATGGTCGCCATGGCATTCTCTTTTTTACGGATTCTCTGAACGAAAACTATCTTGAGAAAGTTGAACTAGAGGCAGAAATCAGAGATGCATTGGCGAATGACCAGTTACAAATATTCTTTCAGCCCTATCTTTCTCGGAACCTCGAAGTTACCGGCCATTACGCGACGCTAATTTGGCAGCACACAGAGCGTGGCCTTATTAATGTCACAGAAACTCTCCAAAATATTGAGCAAAACCAGATTCAAACCAAGCTGACTTACAAGTTGCTCCACGATGGTTGTGTTGAATATAAACGCTGGCTGAAGCACACCGCAGCAGACCTGAAATTGAAGTTGGTCATTCCATTTCCAGCTTATCATATGGTCAACTCAAATTTCCTCAGCAATCTAAAAGCTGCACTGGATGATTCAAAACTCAGCCCTTCGCAGATCATGTTGGAAATTAATGAAACCAAGGTTGATTTTAACCTTCACGAATTCAAGGATCTCGCCCGATCCATATCTGATCTGGGAGTTCACCTCGCACTCAATCTATTTTCAACGCCCAAAACGCCTCTTACTCATCTGTTTCAACTCGACCTTGACGCTGTTCGAGTTCACCTCTTGGCGCTGGACGACCTAGAAGAAAGCCCCAAGAGCACAATATTTCTGAAGAGCATTACCAGTATGGCTCATGACTTGGGAATTGAAGTCATTATTGACGGTATAACAACCGACAAACAGGTAAGCATATTACGTGGGTTAGAGATTGATATGATGATGGGATCACATTTCTCAGACGCAGATACGCTAAGCACTAAAGAGAAGCGTGACGATTCAGTGGTATAGGGATAAACCCAAAGCATTCAATCGCCACACAAATATTTACAAGCCTCACGCATTAATCAGTATATTTTTGAAAAACTAACACTGCGTTCGTTCCACCGAATCCGAAACTGTTAGACATTACGGTCTGTATGCCCGCATTGTCTAGCCGCTCCGTGACGATAGGCGTGCCTTCAAGCGCGGGATCTAGATTATCAACATTAGCCGAAGCGCAAATAAAATCATTCTCTAACATCAATAAGGAGTAAATTGCCTCGTGAGCTCCAGCCGCACCAAGGGAATGGCCCGATAAAGATTTAGTTGAACTGATTTTCGGAATTTCATCACCAAAAGCACGTTTGATCGCATTGATCTCAGGGGGATCGCCCGCTGGGGTGCTCGTACCATGCGCATTAATATAGTCTATTTTTCCATCAACTGTCGACATGGCTTGAACCATTGCTCTCTCAGCACCTTCGCCGGAAGGAGCAACCATATCGTGACCATCAGAGGTTGCGGCGTAACCTACCAGTTCCGCATATATTTTTGCACCTCGCGCCTTCGCATGCTCAAGTTCTTCAACAACGAGAAAACCACCACCACCCGCTATCACAAAACCATCTCTGTCAGCATCGTATGCTCTTGATGCTGTCGCGGGCGCGTCGTTCCGTGCTGTAGAGAGTGCACCCATAGCATCAAATAATGAGGTCATACTCCAATGCTCTTCCTCGCCCCCGCCTGCGAAAACAATATCTTGTTTACCCAGCTGGATAAGCTCTGCAGCGTGCCCAATGCAATGGGCACTGGTTGAGCATGCAGACGTGATGGAGTAATTAACACCTTTGATTTTAAAAGCGGTTGCCAGACAAGCCGACACTGTTGACCCCATCGTTCTCGTGACACGATATGGTCCAACTCGCTTCAAGCCTCTTTCTCTGAGAATATCGGCAGCTTCAATAATATTAGAGGCCGAGGCGCCACCGGATCCGGCAACCAAACCGCTTCTGAAACTCGACACTAGATCATCTTCAAGACCTGCATCTTCGATCGCTTCGCGCATCGCAACATAAGAGAAAGCTGCCGCATCACCCATAAACCGGAGCAACTTACGATCAATCAATTCTGAAGTATCTAAGTCAATGCTGCCTGCGATATGACTGCGCAGCCCCATTTCTTCATAGGATGACTGATACTTGATACCTGATTTTGTTTCTCTCAGAGATTCAAGTGTTTCCACCTTGTTGTTGCCAAGTGGGGAAACTAATCCCATACCTGAAATAACGACACGTTTCATAGCGTTACCCAAAATCATCTAATGAACTAAAGAGGCCAACTCTGATGCCCTCTGCTATATATATCTGCTCACCGTCAGCCAGTACTCTTGCATTGGCGATTCCGAGCACTGTTTTACCTTCTCTGACACGAGTGAGATCAATCTCATATTGTACTTTCTTTACTGTGGGTAGTACTTGACCACGGAACGCTACTTTGTCACAACCCAAGGCTCTGCCAATGCCCCAATTTCCTTTCCAAGCGAGATAGAAACCAACAAGTTGCCAAAGCGCATCAAGTCCAAGGCAGCCTGGCATGACAGGATCTGAAATAAAATGTACATCAAAGAACCAAAGATCAGGATGAATATCTAATTCAGCCCTAATCTGCCCTTTGCCTTTCGCGCCACCTGTTTCATTAATGTCCGTTATCCGATCAACCATGAGCATTTCGTTAATCGGCAATTGCGCACGGCCGGGGCCAAACAACCGACCATGACCACACTCTATCAACTCTTCTTTTGAAAAAGAGTGTTTGTTCACGAGGCTTCGGTCCCTTTCACGCACCTTTGGAGCAACAGCTGCGCTCGTTGAAGAATTGTCTGCTGAGCCATTTGCTGAGCTATCTGATGAACTATCTGGAGAAGAATCTTGCATAGAATTTACGAAATCGGCTTGACGACAAAACCTATTCACTTTTACCTGTGGTATGGAATTCGCAGCGATTATATCATTGGTGAAGCAAAATAAAACAAACGAGAACCATCGAATAATGGACAAACGTCCATTATTCGCATACTGTCCGACTTGGATATTTGATGCAAAACGCACATTCTTCCATCGTAACTCTACATTATTGTTAGAGAACATACACATTAGGGACCAACTATGTCGTTAGCAATGTCAATCGATGAAAGAGAACAATTTCTCTCTAACTTACACGTGGGCTTGATAAGTATCCCCCGGTCTACCCGCGGACCACTCACCGTACCCATCTGGTACGCTTATGAACCCGGTGGCAATCCTTGGATGATAACTGATTCAAACTCGCTCAAAGGTCGTTGCCTCGAAAAATGTGACAGAATTTCCCTCTGTGTTCAAACGGAAGAATTACCGTATCAATATGTCATGGTTGAAGGGGAATTCCAAATCACTAAGTCGAACAATGATCAGCTTCTTGCCATGGCTATCCGCTATCTCGGACCTGAACAAGGTGAACTCTACGCGGCTTCAGATAAAGCCGAGACCAGTATCATTGTTACGCTAATACCGGACCAATGGTTATCCACAGACTACTCGAAACAAACATAATACGCCGCCTTAAGAGCCGGAAATCCGACTTGGTCGGAGGAACTATTAAAACGCCTGCTGGTCTTATTAAATTGACACAGGGAAACATTGCTCAGTGATACGGGCTTTGATGTCTTTGCATAAAACATTGCAATAAAAACAACGATAGTGTGGGGACTACATGATTCATTTAGACAAAATGGCTGTTGTACATGAGACTGCCAAAATTGGAGATAACTGTACAATCGGACCATTCTGTACCCTCGGTGAGAATGTCACAATTGGTGCAAACACTGTTTTACGATCCCACGTTGTCGTTGAAGCTAACGCCAGCATTGGGGCAAACTGTGATATTTTCCCTTTTGTTACGATAGGCATACAGTCTCAGGACAACAAATATATACCTGGTACTGTGACCTATACAAAACTCGGTGACCGGTGCATTGTTCGTGAATTTGTTAGCATTCACAGTGGTACCGAAGAAGGGTCAACAACGAGCGTTGGCCATGATTGTACCCTGCTAGCGCATTCCCATGTTGGCCATAATTGTACCGTGGGAAGCCACGTTGTGATGTCTCACAGCGCTACGCTAGCGGGTCACGTTCTTATAGGGGATCATGCAAACATTGGAGGGTTGTCAGCAATCCATCAATTTTGCCATGTAGGCAGAGCGGCGATGGTAGCTGGCATGTCGCGAGTCATACAAGATGTGCTACCCTTCACAATTGCAGAGGGTTTCCCTGCTCACATGAGGGTTATCAATAAGGTAGGAATGGAAAGAGCTGGATACACCACGGCAGATATTGCCGAAGTGCGTAAAGCTTTCCGTATTCTTTTTATGAGAGAATTGCGCCTTGAAAACTCTGTAAAGGAAGTAGAAGAAGAGTTTCCTAATTCCGAAAACGTCAAATTAATGGTTGAGGCGATTAACGCCTCACAACGAGGACTTGCGAGGCCTGAATCAGCAATGTTTGAAATTAATGTCAGTGAATAACACAAACCTAAAAGCCATCAAAGCAGTACTCTGGGATTTCGGCGGGGTGTTAACAACCAGCCCTTTTGAAGCCTTCAACCGATTCGAAGTTAACAGCGGACTTCCCAAAGACATCATCCGAACAATCAATTCAACCAATCCCGATACCAATGCTTGGGCACAGTTAGAGAGTGCCTCAATACAGGTCGATGAGTTCGACAATATATTTGCCGCCGAAGCCAAAGCACTAGGTCACGAAATCCGTGGACGACAGGTACTTGCGCTCCTATCAGGAGACGTTCGAATCGACATGGTAAACGCGTTGAAAAAGATTAAAACCAAATTTCAGGTAGCGTGTATTACTAATAATGTAAAAACTGGCACAGGGCCTGGCATGGCGACCGACTCCAAGCGCGTCCAAGGTGTCGCTGCCGTCATGGAATTGTTTGACTTGGTGGTTGAATCGAGCAAAGTGGGTGTCCGCAAGCCTGACCCAAAAATTTACCAGTTCACCTGTGAATCTATTGGCGTTTCAGCAGATGAGTGTGTGTTCCTGGATGATCTTGGCATCAACCTCAAGCCAGCAAAAGCACTGGGCATGCGAACAATTAAAGTCGTTGACCCTGAATCAGCGATAGCTGAATTAGAGGGTCATCTAGATATGAAGCTTTCATGAGTCAATCTAGAAAGGTCCTGCTTACCGGCGGTGCGGGATATATCGGTAGCCATACTGCCGTTGAATTCCTGAATGCCGGACATGAAATCGTCGTGGTCGACAACCTGTCAAATAGCTCAGTTAAGTCTATTAAAAGAGTCGAAAGACTGACCAATAAGTCGATAGAGTTTTATGAAATTGATTTGCTCGACGCGATCAAATTTGACAAAATATTCGATGAACACGATATTGATGCGGTGGTGCATTTCGCTGGCCTGAAGGCTGTGGGTGAGTCGGTCAGTAAGCCCCTTGATTACTATCGAACAAACATCACAACTACACTCAATTTGTGTGAGTCCATGCTTAAACACGGCGTCCACGATCTTGCCTTTAGTTCTTCAGCGACGGTGTACGGTGAACCCAAAAGCATGCCAATCGATGAGAATAGCCCGGTCATTGATGCGACTAACCCTTACGGACGCACCAAGTTGATGATAGAGAAGATTTTATCAGACGTCAGCGCATCAGAGCCGTCACTTAATATTGCGTTACTTCGCTACTTTAACCCTGGTGGCGCGCACATTAGTGGAGAAATAGGCGAAGACCCAACGGGGATACCCAACAACCTTCTGCCTTTCGTTAGCCAGGTTGCTGTCGGTAAGCGTGAAGAGCTAGTTGTATTCGGCGAAGATTACCCGACCCACGACGGCACCTGCATTAGGGATTATATTCATGTAGTTGATCTCGCTAAAGGGCATCTTGCGGCTATCGACAAACTAGCTGATAACCCCGGCCTTATCATGTGTAACCTTGGCACCGGAACGGGTTATTCAGTCTTGGATATCATCGCTGCATTCGAAAAGGCGAACAATGTCAAAATCCCATATCGAATGGGTCCGCGCAGAAACGGAGATATCCCCTCAAGCTACACAAACCCAAGTTACGCAAAAAAACTGTTGGATTGGGAAGCTGAGTACGGAATTGAAGAAATTTGTCGTGATGCTTGGAACTGGCAAAGCAAGAATCCCAACGGCTTTAATGACGACGAAGCATGAAGTAGGTTACCACACACTGCCGTCCTAATTTATTGCTCACTATTCTATCCCTAACTACCTTGGGTCACTTTCCCTGGAATGAAGGTTTTTACCGAGTGTAAGATAATATTCAACCGTACTCGCTAGCATCCTTTGGCGATGCCAGCAGCGTTGAGGAAAGACAATATACTCCCCTTCCCTTACAACTTTTTCAACGCCGTACTGCCATCTTCGGGCAAAACTTCAACTTCTCCGCTGCCTTCAAATATTTCTAACATCTCATCACAGTCAGGGTGCATCTGCCAAGGTGATGGTCCACCCGCCTCGCTCCAGAAAGCTCCAGAGCCCCCTTCATTGAAACTTGCCAATAAATATAACTTTCCAATGACCGAAACCCCATTCAACTAAATCACCGGCTAAATCCAATGGATTAAAAGCTGTTAGATTAACCATGTCTCTTTTCTCTCGGCTAATTGCCGACATCACGCCCGATCAAAGCTCTCCCCTAAAGCTCGCGCGCGATTTAATCTTGATGCCTCATCAGCCGGAAGATAACGCATAGCAAGCGCTAACAGAATAGCAGTTAAAACGAACATACATTGACCCCAACCTATCGCTTGCGCCAGTGCTGTGCCAGAGTCTGCTCCACCGGCAATGAACATATCTGATAGGCGACCTATCACATAAGGCCCAAGCGCCAATCCAATAATTGTATTCATCAGTAAAAACCAGGCACCTGCTGTCGCACGCATTCTAGGCATGACCAAATCATTGGCCGTTGTCGGCGCTATCGATACCCACATAGATGCCGGTATGTGATAAGCAAAATTCAACCAGTAAGCTGTTGCCAAGTCTTCGGTATTTACCATCCACAACACCAGTGGTGCTGTTAGCACGATGGTGACTATACCGACCATTAACCGACCATTAACTACTTTCAACTTTAATCGATCGCCAATGACGCCGCCCATGACAACACCAATTAGACCACCAATAGCATTCCCGATTCCAACATACCAACCAACATCTAAAGCACTAACGCCATGAACACGAATTAAAAACGGAGCAGTCCAAAAGCTTGTGCCATAAGATACAAATGCAATTGTGGGAAAGGCTAAGGTGGTGAACACCAACGCTTTCGAATGAAACATCATTTGAAATGAAGCTTTATCGCGCTTCGATAAGCCCTGCATCCAGGACACGGTGACGTAGCTCGCTATAGCCAATGCTACCCATTGCAGCACGTTACCCGTCAGTTCTGCCAATAACCATGCTACTGTCGCAAGCAAAAATGCGGCCATAAGGTTTTTCGGCACTGAAGCGCCATGCTTGTGCACACTCCAAATTGTAAAAGGAGGTATCACCGCACCAAGTTCTGTCCAGAGTACACTAAAGGGTGCGGGATGCTTAGGAGTCACTAGTCCTTCACTAGCACCCCGTTCCGGTTCTTTCAACATACGTACAAAACCGGCAAGCAATACACCCGGCATTCCAACAACCATGAAGGCAACGTGCCAACCCTTTAGCCCAAAAGGGGCCAAGGTAGTATCCGGATACCAATTCGCCCATGTATCAAGGATAACGCCGCCCAAAATCAAGCCAATACCACCACCGATGTAAACTCCAGAGGAGTAGATGCCAATAACCGTTGCTCGATGTTTTGGCGCATAGTAATCAGACAACATCGAATATGCCGCGGGTGATGCACTTGCTTCTCCGATACCGACACCAACTCTAAACAGAGCAAGCACCGGAAATGATCTAGCCAGCCCTGAGAATGCGGTCATAGCGGACCAAAACAAGAGACCAACGGAAACGAGGGATCGACGCACCCAAACATCAGCAAATCGCGCAAGAGGTATGCCAAAAACAGCATAAAAAACAGCAAATGCAGTGCCGTAAAGAAAGCCCATTTCAGCGTCTGAGATACCCAGGTCAGCTTTAATATCTTCCGCAAGAATCGACAGAATGTTTCGATCTATGAAATTGAAAATATAGACCAAGACCAGCACAAATAGAACTTTATGGGCGCGCATACCGCCACTCACGGGTGGTTCGTTATTGTTTTCAAGCACTTCTTTGCTAGTATTTACATCACTCATTCAGCTTTCTTTCCCTCTAAAAATTAATCTATTTTGCTCAAAGTAGGTTAAACACCATAGGCACGGAACGCATCTATACTTTTACTAGCAGCATTCAATTGGTTATTACTCGTGAAAGCAATTGGTGATGAAAAACCATAATCAGCGCACGCCACTTTTCTACTTTCGAGATGTGAAAAGGTTTAGAGACCATGAATACGAATGACTTAGAACATGACATTTAGCGTAAGCTCCAATTTTCTACCAAAGGCTTGGCATTGTTTATTCACTATAATCATGATCATATCAAAACTTTAGGACCAAGCTTGCGTATAACGACAAGTTTGATCCTTTGCACTTTTCTAACATTCTGTTGTTTGTCGTCCTCTCTAGCTGAACAGCTTGAATTCAATCCCAAAGACTGGAAGCAACTCGATTTTGTCAATCACAGTAACATTACACGAAAGGGTGATAGGGTAGAGATAGAGAGCGACAATAGCGCTTCAGCCTATTATTACGAATTCCCTAAACCTATAAAGAATCCTTTTTTGCTCTCCTGGGAATGGCAAGTAAACGGGCAGTTTCCTCTGGCAGATCCAAATAGAAAAGAAAATGACGACTACGTCGCGCGAGTGTACATCGTATTCCAACAAGGCTTCTTCAAGTGGCAGGTTAATTCGGTAAACTATGTCTGGGTGTCGGAAACACCACCAGCACCCTTTTGGTTCAGCCCATATGACGACAGATCGGCGATAGTACCCAGAGAGAACAAAGTCATGGATAGCAGTTGGGTTTCGGAACAGGTTAATCCTTTTGCTGATTTCAGTATGTTATTTGAAGAACCAGGCAGAAAGGTTGTAGGGATCGCGATCATGTCTGATACGGACGACACCGCGAGATCAGTAATGAGCGCCTTCAGGAAAATATCTATCACACCAGTTCAGTGATCTAATTAGTGTGACTGACGATTAGCCTCCAGCAATAAAATGAAAGAAATGCAGCTCAGCATTTTGTGGAATAGATTCCAACAAAGGCTCGTGGACAATTTCGCCGTCAATGGCAATCGCCATATCGTCTATTTCCGAGCTTCTTAACTCAGGAAATTTTATCGTGAGTTCAGCTAGCAACTCACGATAATTTTGCGCAGACACCTCAATTTTTTCTTCTCCAGTGAATCGTTGCAACTCACTGGAGAAGAATACCGTAGCCATAATGGACTAGACCTATGATTTAGCTATTATTCTGAATCAGCTTCAGGACACGAGGCGGTGAACAGGGCAGATCCGTTACGTTGGCTCCAATCGCACGACCGACAGAATAACCAACGGCCGCGAGAGGCGGAATAATCCCAGATTCACCGACGCCACGAACACCATATGGATGAAACGCGTTTGGAACTTCGACAATGATCGTGTCGATCATTGGCAGATCAGAGGCAAGGGGAATACGGTAATCTAGAAAACCAGCATTCTCCATTACACCATCCTTGCTGTAGATGTACTCTTCATTTAATGCCCATCCAATTCCTTGTACAGCACCACCCTGATATTGACCTTCAACATAGCCCGGGTGAATCGCTTTACCGGCATCTTGAATGGCTGTGTAACGAACGACATCCACCTTACCTGTTTCTTTATCAACCTTTGTATCGCAAATATGGACTGCAAAACTCGGAGCCGCTCCACGTGCATTAACATTTCCGGTGCCAGTTATCTGGCCGCCGGTCTTGTCATTTTTCTTGCAAATTTCGGCACAGGTCATCTTGCCTTCGCCTGCAGTGTTTATCGCGCAACCGTCACTCCATTCAACCTGATCTGGCGTTACATTCCACAAAGAAGCTGCCCGTTCTTTCAGTTGACGCACCACATCTTGTGCCGCTTCAATTACAGCCATACCTGTTGCAAAGGTTGTTCTACTTCCACCGGTGGACTGACTATAAGGGACACTTTCAGTGTCACCGATGACCGGCTTCAAATCGTTCAGTGGAATGCCTAATTCTTCCGACGCCATCATTTGCATCGAAGCCCTTGAACCACCAATATCTGGCGAGCCTTCCACGATAGTACCCGTGCCATCGGGGTTCATATTGATAGTAACACTTGACTGACCACCTACATTAAACCAGAAACCCGAAGCAAGCCCCCTACCCTCACCTTCATTCAGATCAGATTTGTAATGAGGAGAATTCTTTGCGGCTTCAAGACACTCGATCAGACCAACCGATTTGAGTTTGGGCCCATAAATTGTTTGAGTACCTTCTTTCGCTGCATTTTGCAGCCTAATCTCAATTTGATCGATACCTAGCTTGTCTGCCAATTCGCTGACTGCCATCTCCGCGCCATATTCAGCTTGCGGAGCGCCAGGTGCACGATATGCGGCAACCTTTGGTTTGTTTACAACGACGTCGAAACCTTCGCAATAAACGTTCGGGCAGTTATATGGGGTAAACGATGTCATACAACCCATCATTACTGGTGAGCCTTTGAATGCGCCAGCTTCGAAAGCCATGGTAGATTTCATCGCAGTGATGGTGCCATCCTTTTTAGCCCCAACTTTTACCGTCAGTCGCGCAGCTGAACCTGGACCAGATGCTCTGAAAACTTCATCTCTGCCCATTTCCATTTTAACCGGTCGGCCAGATTTTCTAGACAAGATCAGCGCAACCGGTTCCAAATAAACTGTTGTTTTACCACCAAAACCGCCACCGATCTCACTTGCGATAACCTTCAGCTTTCCTAATGGCATCGCTAACAATTTCGCTGTGCTCGCGCGCACATCAAAATGCCCCTGGGTACTACACCAGATCATTGATTGGCCATCTTTGTTGTAGTTTACAGTACATGCATGGGGTTCAATGTAACCCTGATGCACCGTTGGTGTATAATATTCTCGCTCGACGATGACGTCAGCTTCAGCGAATCCTGCTTCCACATCCCCCATCTTGAACTCATGTCGTGCTGCTATGTTTGAGGGCTTTTCTGGTTGTTCAGGATAACCCTGGGTGAATAGATCGTCGTGCAATAATGGCGCGTCTGCTTTCATCGCATCTCGCACATCCATCACTGGGGTCAGAACTTCATATTCCACTTCAATCAGCGCCAGTGCTTGCTCTGCAATTGCCTCTGTTTTGGCGCCGATCGCCGCGATCGCGTGACCATGATAAAGCACCTTGTCTCTAGCAAGAATATTCCGCCCGAGATCAAGCGAGTCAGTTGCACCCTCGCCTGATTCAATCGCTTCATTACTAACGCTAGGAAGATCAGCAAAAGTCGCAACAGCCATCACACCCTTCAGCGCTTCGGCTTTGGATGTATCGAGTTTAATAATCTTTGCGTGCGCATGTGGACTTCGCAAAATCTTGCCCCAGATCATACCAGGCAAGGATAAATCCGCGGCGTAGTTGGCTTTGCCCGTCACCTTTTCGTATCCGTCTGGTCGAATTGTCCGCTGACCAATAAACTTATATTCTTTAGCTTCACTCATTTAGGCTTCTCCACGCATCATTTCCGCTGAATCCATCACAGCGCGTATTATTTTGTCGTACCCAGTACATCGACAGAGATTACCCGCGAGGTAATAACGTGCTTCTTTTTCAGTCGGGTTAGGGTTTTCCGCCAACAGGGCTTGGGTTGAAACAATTAGCCCAGGCGTACAAATGCCACACTGGAGTGCTGCATGTTCAAGAAATTTTTCTTGAATCACATGCAATTTATCAGCGCCACCGACCCCTTCAATAGTGCCGACTTCTGCGCCTTCAGCTTCTACACCAAGCACTAGGCAGGAACAAACCAGACGCCCATCGAGCGTGATAGAGCAGGCACCGCAGTCTCCGGACCCACACCCTTCTTTTGTCCCGGTAAGATTAAGTTCGTTACGAAGAACTTCCAGCAAGGTGTCATGAGGCTCGCAAAGAAATTCAGTTTCGTCGCCATTAATAGAGGTTGTTACGTGAATTTTGGTCATTCCTATGCTCCTTTAGCGCGATCAGCAGCTATCTTGGCTGCACGTTTAACAAGGACACCCACAACGTGGGTTCTATATTCTACAGTGCCCCGGCGATCTGTAATTGGTTTAGCCGCAGCCGAAGCGGCAGCAGCGGCAGCAGCTAGTGCCTTGTCATCCAATGAGGTTCCCACCAATGCTGCGGCGGCCTCAGGTACTAATAGTGCTGTCACAGCGACTGCGCCAATTGCAACTTTAGCGGCGGTACAAGTTCCACTGGAATCTAGCGTGACACTTACCCCTGCTCCCGCTACAGCAATATCCATTTCTGTTCTTGGGATAAAACGTAGATACGCATCAGACGTGCCAGCGGCAGGCCGAGGAATAGTTATTCTTTTCAGGATTTCATCAGCAGCCATGCAATTTTTAGCGACTCCGGTTACAAAGTCTTCAACAGCTACAGTTCGCTCGCCGGCTTCGCCTTCAATGACACACTGTGCCCCATTGACAAATAGCGCTGGAATTGTGTCAGCGGCTGGAGACGCATTACATAGGTTACCCCCCACGCTGGCACGGCCTTGTACCTGTGTTGAGCCTATGAGGTAAGCCGATTCGACCAACCCCGGGAAGACAGTTTTTATTTCATCAATTTCAGTAAATGCTGCACACGACATTGCGGGACCTAAAGATAAGCCCCCCTCATCGAGCGTATAGCCCATCATGCCGTCTATATGTTTCAGATCAACGACCCGGACTGGATCAGCAGTCTGGGACTTCGTCTGGATGATAAGATCCGTACCCCCAGCCATTACTTTAGATCTAAGATCAGTCTTTTTTAAAATGTTTATCGCATCTCCGATAGACTGTGGCGCCTGGTAATCAACTACCGCCATTTGGTAACTCCCAATATTTTCGTGATTGAGCCTCGAATTAGGCCGCTTATTTATATCTGTCCCCAACATCATCCAATGTAGACTACTGGCACCCCTACATCAGTGATTTAGAATTGTGGACAAGCACTAGATTAGAATCCTATGTATATCATGGCCGAGGCCTTGTCGCCAAGCAGCAACATGCTTTCATACGCATCCGCTGTCATTTCATTTGAAGTGTGCATAGTAATGCATGATAATCACTTTCTCAGGTTCCGCTTCAGCCAGCGGATGGACGACAGGGTTTTGGCGGGAATCGGGTGGGGATCATAAACAAGGACAAGTCACTCCTCAAATTGATTCTGGGTTTAATCCAAGCTCCCTTCTCATCATCCAAGCAAAACGAAGATGACAACCTTGTAACGCTTATTGCTGTGGCTAGGAATAATCAAGCAATTCGAGACCAGCTTGTATCGATTCTGCGTCAAACGCCTTTTCAACGCCAATCAATGATTAACACCTGGTTAGCGGATTTAGAACTTGCAGGCGCGCCCATAGAATTACGGAATGCCTTAACAGGTCTACTGGATGAAAATATTGCAGACCGAGCGCTAGTCTTACTCACGGAAACAAGGACCGATGGCACAGATCAGTCTTAGGCTATCTTCTAGCACACCTCCTGCTACCTGATCAGGAAAATCAAGGAGCCAAAAATTGCCATGCCGCAGCAGCAATGCCACCCAAAAGCATGATGTAACAAGGAATTACACTGAGTAACATGCCAAGCCCACGACTTGCTGGATCCTTGACATACGCGAGCGCATAAATCACACGACCGACCAAGTAGATCACTCCTAACCCTGCCGCCCAAAATTGCCCAACATAAAAACCAAAAGCCCAAAGTGCAGGAATAAATAGGACTAGCTGTTCAAGGGTGTTGTAGTGCACACGATAATGTCTTTCAAAAATCTCATTACCCGTTGTTGCCGGCGCGCTTACGCCAAATTTGCCCCTCGCCATGCCAACTCGCGTTCCGAGCCAAACAAATTCAAGCAGCGCCATCAAAGTAACAATTGTTAACAATTCCATTAGTACCCTCTCTCACACAGTTTGTTAATGATATTACGGATAGCCTTAGACTATTGTCCACCCATAAATCAGGTCCATAATCCTTTCGCCTCGCTCATATTCTAGTAACATATCACTATTCACAATAACCTATAAGGTCATCTGCGAAAGAACGTGCGTGCAAGCATCCAAAGGATGCTATCTACGACTCATACCCATCAAACAGCCTTAAATAGAGCATCGGATGCAACGAGCCAGAATTTACAAATTAGGAGCAGGCATTTTGGGCACCCTGCCACTACCTGTACTTCAGATAATGGGAACAGTTGCAGGTCTGCTAATTTGGTTCCTTAGCTCTAAAACAAGCAACGTGCTCAAAACCAACCTTAGTCTTGCGTTCCCGGAGCTAAGCGCGGCCGAAAAAATTAAGCTGGCTAAAGCTGCCTCAGTCGAAACAGGGAAAATGATTTTTGAAAACTTCTACGTCTGGACCCATTCCCAGCAAAAATGTCTCGAGCACATAATCGAAGTTGAAGGCCTTGCGACGGCGAAGACAGCCAGGGATCAGGGGATGGGACTTATCCTTATACTTCCACACATAGGCAATTGGGAACTCCTTAACCATTATTTAGGCGCTCAGTTTGCGCTTGTACACATGCACCAACCGGCTTCAAACCCAGCAATTGATCGACTCATTCAAGGATTCAGGGAGCGCACCGGTACGCAATTTACGCCTGTCGGCATTGTAGGGATAAGACGCCAACTCAGCACACTAAAAAAAGGCGCAACGATAGGCCTTATGCCTGATCAAGAACCAGATATAAACACTGGAGAGTTTGCCAAATTTTTCGGAATTGATTGTTTGACAGGTGAACTTGCGGGTAATCTTGCGACAAAAACTGGCGCGAAACTAATGACTGTAAGCTGCCTTCGTAGTGAACCCTACGGCTCAAACATGGGCAAATTTAGGATTGTTTTTTCGGAGATTGAAACAGGCAGGTCTGAAATATCCGTGCCCCAGCTAGTTAACTTTGCCATCGAGCGAATTGTACGCTTGGCACCAACCCAGTATTTATGGTCATACAAACGTTTTCGAACGAGGCCGCTTGGGCAGCAAGAACTCTACGCAAAAAAACAGCACCCAATTTCAAAAACGTTCCATTATTTATTTGCCCGAGTGGGATTAAGAGTAGCCAGTCTGTTCCCGATCGATGTATTACAAAAAGTTGCTGAATGGGTTGCGGCTGTAAGATCATTTCTCAATACAAGCAAGGTACGCACCACAAGAAAGAACCTACAACTTTGCGCTCAAGGTTTAGGCCAACCTACTGCCAATTTAATGCCATTGTGTACTGTCGAAGCTAGCAAAAGATTGCTTGAAACAGGTTTGTTATGGAAATGTGATGATGAAGAATTTGACATGCACTGCCTCTCAGTAGAAGGCTTAGAGTATATTCCTGAACGCAACTGCTCAAAGGGCGTCCTTGTATTAACACCGGCCGTAGGTCATCCCGAAGTTCTCATGCGCTACCTTGGTAGACATTACAAATGTGCAGACTACTATCAACCCCATAATCGTGAAGCGTTAGATCAACTCATCCGCAAGCAAAGAGCTGCGATGGGAATTGCACTTCTAGCACATACTCTTGAAGGTGAACAAACACTCACAAAAAGACTGTTGGCAGGTGATGTCGTAACTTTTTCGCCAGACCAGCAACCAAGGTTACGAGGGGGAGAATTTGTTCCGTTTTTTGGAGAGCCCGCACTGACGGATAAGACTTTGGCGCGCCTGATAAGAGATACTAACCCCTGCCTGGTGTTTGGTGCCGCTATTCGAGAGAGTCGTGGCTTCAGATTACATTTGGAGGGCTGTGAGTTAGACAAAAATATGAGCGACACCAGGATTCTTACTGCAATAAACGCCCACCTCGAGAAAATAATCTGCTCCTATCCAGAACAATATGATTGGGAAGAAAAGCGATTTAACATCCGTCCCCGGGGTTCTTCTAAAGTCTATTGAAATTAGTGAGGTTGGCATTTTGTAGATGTACTTTACATCGGTGTGCACTGTGGAATCGCCTCATGGTTCCATCTATACTCTTATAAAGTTACCAACAGAAAAGCCAAACCTGACCAAGTTTGCAAAAACATCTTGAAATGCCGTGTTGAAATCAAAGAGGCCTCAATGATTAATAAACTTACCCACTTAAAGCAGACTAGCAAGCAACTTCAACGGTCGACAATCTATTTGCTTATCGCTTTCTGTGTTTCTGTACCGCATGGTTACTCGGCAGAAATTAACACTGCAAGGCAACAAGCGAGCACCTTAACTGGACAACCACTCTATTCGGCGACACCCTCGGAAAGTTCGCTTGAGAAGCTGAGCGCCGCGCGCCTGGCCTATGAAGCCTCTTCCACTGACCCTGACTTATTAGTCTGGTTAGGCAGAAGAACAGCTTATACAGGTGATTTTCTCGGAGCGATTAAAGTATTTACGAAAGGCATTGAACTGTTTCCGAACGACCCAAGATTCTACCGTCACAGAGGTCATCGATATATTTCCATTCGTGAATTCGAGCAGGCAAGCCAGTCGCTCGAAATTGCAGCAAAACTCATCAGTGGCACTCAAAATAAAATGGAGCCAGACGGTTTACCTAATGCCTTGGGTATCCCAATCAGTAGCTTACACGGCAACACTTGGTACCACCTTGGACTTGCGTACTACTTACAGCAAGACTGGACTAATGCGCTCAGAACCTACACCAACGGGTTCAACGCCGCGCGTAACGATGACAACAAAGTCTCAACCACTCACTGGCGCTATATGATATTGCGGAGAATGGGGTTGCACGCTGAAGCCGAAAAAGTACTGAGCGCGATATCGCCGGGAATGAACGTCATCGAAAACACCAACTACTATAATCTTTGTTTGTTCTACAAAGGGATTCTCTCGCTAGATGCCTTGACAGATGGTCTTACGGACAATCCAGGAGGCGCCGCCATTAGTTACGGTGTTGCAAATTGGCATTTTGTTGAAGGCAATTTCGAGGAGGCAGAAAAGCAACTCGATGCTCTGACCTCCTCCAACAGCTGGACAAGCTTTGGTTTTATCGCGGCGGAATCAGATCTTTTCCACCGCAAGAACTAATAAAACACGCAGGGGCTGGCATTATACCTGAACTTCATAATATAAATTACCCGGATCCTTGAAATCATGCATTTGAAAACGCGTGAACCCTGCTTTCCGGCACATTGACTCAGCAACTTCAGGATTAAACCCAAGCGTTCCAAGCCCTGCTCCACCCTCCTCGGACATGGCGGAGGACATACAAGACATCAGCGAAAAACCATACATCATCGCGAGCATTGGGTTTCGCAAATTATCTTCAAAATCAGGTTTACTGCGGATGTCTTTTATAAACCAGGTACCGTCATCTTTAATAAGATCACGAATTACGCTCATCACTTCCTGTGGATGAGTCATATCATGAATGCAATCAAACGTGATGATGAGGTCGTATTTTTGGTCTCTCGGTAAGTCCTCTCCGGACGCTACTCGGGCAGTGACATTAGTCAGTTTCATATCCTTTGAAACCTGCGTGACATGCGAAACGGCATGCCGATTAGGGTCAAAAGCGTGAAAAGTACTATTAGGATATGCTTCCGCGAGTGCGAGAGGCAACGCCCCGTCACCACAACCAACATCAATCACCAGGCAGCCTTGTTCTAGTTTTGCTTGCACGCCATCCAAAGCCGGAATCATGTTCGGTATCACCTGCGAGCGGACAGCACGCCAATGCCTGGCTTCTCCTCTAAGCGCACCTTCTGCACCGGCAGACTCGTAGGTTCGACCGATACCAGTACGAAAGGATTCCAACAAACCTTCAACAACTTCCGCCGAAGCGCCACCATCGAAATTATCTAACATAAAAGATGGGGACGATTCATCCGCTAAAAGCATTGCACCGGCATCTGGTAGCTGAAACTTATCTGGCGGCAGGAAGTTAAGCACCTTGCCGGCGGTCTGCAATCTCATCCACTCGAGCAACCAGCGCTCATGTAGTCCACTTTTCGCAGCCAACTCAGCAGCAGTAATGGGACCGGCACCAGCCAGAAGCGGATACAAACCCAATCTTCGACCAACATAGATCATTAAGCTGACCGTTTCTGCCTGCTTGTACTGCCAGAGTCGACCAGCGTAGCCTTTATCTTGCTGCCTACTGGCCTCGCTTCCTGCGTCATGTACACTCATTTATACCCTGCTCCTGTCATCAATGAACTATAAATTTGAACATATAGAATTGAACAGAGTGTATCGCAACTTTTATCGTGTGGCTTTCTCTATTGCCATGTCTCCCCAGCCAACTAATTGATCATCTATAAATACCAGCGGTGTTGTTTCATCACGCGTCGTCTTACCGTCACTATGGGAATGATGCGTTCTATAATGAAGTATTCGAATCGCCTCCCCACTTCTCATAAACGAATCGGTAAAGTCGGGTACGCCAAATTCCGATTCAATCGAAGCAAGATCGCGACCCAGATCAAGACCATTAATCATTTTCAGCGCCCTATCCTGCTGCCCTTGCCATTGCTCATGTTCGTCGTCGAAGTCATCATTTCCTATGGAAACAACACAACTACTAAGTAGCGCTGTCATTGACACAAGCGCTAAGGTTTGGGCAATTCGTTTCATGGTAATTCCTATTGTTAGTTAATTTTCAGACAATGTTGGGCTTTGTTAGCTGAATATTGCATGAATGGACGATGCTTCATAAGGATGCACCCCTTCAGTAACGCGACCGGTTAGACCTCCCAGACATAAAGCAACATACATGCCAGAAGTAACACTGATATTTATCAATGACTTAGCATGACCAACTTAAACATGAATGGCCAAATTGATGAATTGTTGGCGATTCTTTCAGAGATAATCGTTGAAGCATAACGAGGAACAAACCTTATACTGAGTCTTACATTTACCCCTCTAACGTTAAAACATATTAGAATGAAACCTCATTCTGATAAGACCTACACATGAATCAGCATACTCCCGACTGGCAAGTACTTTACGCAGAACATTTACTCAGGGTCCAAGGACACTATGAGAAGGCGCTAGAAAGGTCTGGCAAGCAAGCGTTATTGATCTCATCAGGATCTCTCAAAACTGCATTTCTGGATGACCGAACCTATCCGTTTATGGTCAACCCACATTTCAAAGCCTGGGTTCCAGTCACCGATATCCCTGATTCTTTTCTTTTAATCGAACCGGGTAAAAAACCAAAATTGCTACTGAACCAACCCGAGGACTACTGGCATAAAGTTGCAGAGATACCAACTGGTTACTGGGTAGATCATTGGGATATCCAACCCATTCAGTCCTTGAAAGATGCACACAACGAGTTTGGCGACATAGGAAAATTTAGCTTTATCGGCGAAGAGGTTGAACTTGCTGCAACCCTAGGCATTGATTCTGTAAATCCAGATGAAATCCTCAACCATCTTCACTTTGAACGAGCATACAAAACAGAATACGAAATTGAATGCCTACAGGCAGCATCTTTATCTGCGGCCAGAGGTCATATAGCAGCGCGAGATGCGTTCCTCGCGGGCGGCTCTGAATATGAAATTGCCCAACAGTTTTTGTTATCGTCGAAACACCGCGAACAAAATTCGCCCTATTCTGCAATTGTTGCTTTGAATGAAAATTGCGCAGTCCTACATTATCAATTTTATGAGCACACTAGATTCAATCCCAATGATCTACGAAGTATGTTAATTGATGCCGGTACATCGCATCATGGATACGCCTCAGATATTACCCGTACCTACGCATTTCAAAATAGCATGTTCTCCGACCTGATCGACGCCATGGAAAAAGAACATCTAGGCATCATCGATGAGGTCTCGATTGGTATGAATTACGCAGAACTACATGCAAAGATGCACCTCAAAATTGCGGGCATACTAAATGCTTTTGGAATCGTGAATATGACTCCCGAGAATATGGTTGATACCAATCTGACATTTAATTTTTTACCTCATGGCCTAGGACATCTGTTGGGATTACAGGTACATGATGTCGCCGGCTTTCAAAAATCCAAAGAGGGTGGAAATGTCCCTGCGCCAGAAAAGTACCCGGCATTAAGGCTGACCAGAAACATTGCAGAAGGCCAGGTATTCACCATAGAACCTGGGCTATATTTCATTCCCTTGTTACTTCAGAGATTACGACAATCGGAATATAGTAACGACGTAAACTGGTCCATCGTTGAGCAATTGATGCCCTACGGTGGCATAAGGATCGAAGATAATGTTGCGGTGATAGGTGGAAAGCCAGTCAATTTAACCCGACAGGCTTTCGGACTAATTTCTGCTGAAAGTTGAGCATATTTACAACCGCCAATCGCAAAGACCATTTTCAGTGCATGCTCGGCGTCTTTGGTCATAGCGATGCTGCAAGTAACCTTTTTCCTTACGTCAGCGAATTAAAAGGCCAACTACTGGTGATTCACTGTATGGCAGACGATAATGTGTTTTTACTCACGGTGCAATACCATACAAGGCACTGCAGGATGAAACCTGCCTTTCGAAATGATGAATTATCCCGGCTCTAAACATGGATTAACGGGTAGCAAAATAAACCTCCATCGGTACAATTTGATGGACCGATTTTTTGACAAACACCTAGGTTCTTCAAGATGACAGGAAAAATTACCGTAAGGCAAGCGACATCAAACGACATCGTTGCGATCGCTGAATTTAATCAAGCCATGGCGCTTGAAACAGAGAACAAAATACTCGCGACAGGCACTATTGAGGCTGGTGTAACGCGAATGATCGAACAACCCGCGCTGGGCTTCTATCTCGTTGCAGAAATTGAAACCGATAATAAAACGACCGAAGTTTGTGGTTGTCTGGGCATTACCTATGAATGGAGTGACTGGAGAAACGGCTTATTCTGGTGGATACAAAGCGTTTTTATTCAACAAAGCCATCGAAGAAAAGGTGTATTTGGAAAACTCTATGAGCATGTCACAAGCCTCGCGCAAGAACAGGAAGAAGTCTGCGGAATTCGTTTATATGTCGAACGCGAAAATATTAGCGCTCAGAAAACCTATCACGCATTAGGCATGATTGAGACAGATTACAATCTACTCGAAGTTGAGTTCTAACAAATAATCAGCAAGACTAAGTTGTTTGATGCAGACTCTAATAGAGCTGAGACTTCAATAGCAAATAAGACAACGCTCACAATGCACTAATAGCAAATGGTCAATATATGGATCTGAAAAACTATAAAACCCCACCTCGCGTCTACGACGAAATGTTAACGGGGGGCAATCGTGCAAGACCCGGCCTGATGCCATTGGTCAGTTATTTGAGACAAATGAAAGATGCCAATATGGCAGAGCGAAGCCGAAAGGCTGAATTAGCAATTCGAACAATGGGTATCACTTTCACGGTTTACAGCGAGGGAGAGAACATCGATCGAGAATGGCCTTTTGATATTATTCCGCGGGTCATCCATGAAGCTGAATGGAGAACCATTGAAAAAGGGTTAAGTCAGCGATTAACAGCGCTCAATCTTTTTATCACAGATATCTACAATGATGAAAAGATTATCAAAGACAAAGTCGTTCCGCGGGAGTTACTGAGGAGTTCCAAGGATTTTCGTCCAGAATGTCGGGGTATGAAGCCCCTATTCAACACCTGGGCTCACGTCTGTGGTTCCGATTTAGTGCGCGGTGGCGATGGCACTATTTACGTATTGGAAGACAATTTGCGAGTCCCTTCTGGTGTCTCTTACATGCTTGAGAATCGTAAGATTAGCAAGCAGGTGTTACCGGAACTATTTGAGCAACACGATATTCTTCCCGTCGATGATTATCCCACTCAGTTATTTGATACCTTAAGTTCAATATCCCCGCGCCCGGGAGACTATCCGGAAATCGTTGTCCTAACACCCGGTATATATAACTCTGCATATTTTGAACACGCTTATCTCGCACAACGTATGGGGGCTGAACTCGTTGAAGGGTCTGACTTGGTCGTTGCAGAAGACGATTGCGTTTACATGAAGACGGTCGAAGGTCTCTCCAGAGTCGATGTTATTTATCGAAGAATAGATGATCTCTACCTAGACCCTGAAGTTTTCAATAAGGCTTCAACACTTGGTGTGCCAGGCCTCATGCGTGCATGGCAGAAGGGTAATGTAGCACTTGCGAATGCGCCAGGTGCAGGTGTTGCAGACGATAAAGTCGTCTACACATATGTTCCAGATATGATTCGATACTATCTTAATGAAGACCCTATACTACCGAATGTTCCAAGTTATATGTGTTCGGATCCTAAGCATCAAAAACATGTTATTCAGAACCTTGAAAATCTAGTCGTTAAGCCCGCAAACGAATCAGGAGGTTATGGCATGTATATAGGTCCGACTGAAACCAAACGTCGCACAGCGGAGATGAAACGTCTCATAAAATCGAACCCCAGAAACTACATCGCGCAGCCAATCATAGATCTTTCAACAGTTCCGACCTTGTGCGAAGGCACGATTCAGGCAAGACATGTAGACCTGCGCCCCTTTATTTTAAGTGGCAGCAAATCCTACATTACAGCCGGAGGACTTACCCGAGTAGCATTAGTAAAAGATTCTCTCATCGTCAATTCCTCACAAGGTGGCGGGAGCAAAGATACTTGGATTCTGGCAACACCTGAAAAGAATTAACTGGAAAGCCTTTTACGAAAGGCACGAAGCCTAGAATATTATTTATTAAGGGAACTCATCGATTATGTTATCTAGAGTAGCAGAGAAAATGTACTGGTTTGGTCGCTACATCGAGCGCGCTGAAAATACGGCTCGAATAATCAACGTCAACACAAGCCTAATCATGGACTTACCTAGAGTTAAGCATATCTGGAACAGTTTGATAGAGATCACCGGCTGTGAAGTAGAATTCCAGAATCGTTTCACGGTTATTGATGAGCGCAATGTCATAAAATTTTTGCTTCTGGACGATTTTCATTCCATTCGAAGCGCCGTCTCCAATGCGCGGGAAAATGCCAGAACAACGCGCGAGATCATGCCTACCGAAGCCTGGGAAAAAACCAATGAGTTACACCTTTACATCAAAAACAGCGGTGAAAAAGGCCTAACAAGAGCGGGTCGGCACGAATTCCTCTCTGAAATCATTAATAGATGTAACCAATTGACGGGACTACTCGCGGGCTCAATGAGCGACAATTTCGGCTACAATTTTATTAAATTGGGCAGAAACCTCGAACGAGCAGATATGACCACGCGTATCACAGATGTTGGTTGTTTGAACTTGTTGGATGACACCAGAGTTGAGCTTCAAAACTATGACAATATACTCTGGATGAATGTCTTGCGATCTCTAACGGGCTATCAAATGTACCGGCAGAATGTTCAAGACAGGGTTAGAGGTGAAGATGTTGTAAATTTTTTACTCAAGAATCGGCAATTCCCACGTGCCGTAGCACACTGTCTCTCCGAAGCACTTAACTGCAGTGAACTATTGCCACATCACGATCAAACACTCCGGACCATCGGCCAAGCAATTCGTACCGTAGACACTGACGTTATTAGCTTGCTCAAAGAATCAAAACTGCACGATTATATCGACGAAATTCAACTAGAACTGGCAGCGATCCATAATTCAATTGCGACTTCCTGGTTCGGACATCAAATCAGCGAAGACTTGCTTGAAAAAATCGAATAACTATCAGACAAAATTCTTGCCCGCCTTGATTGGCCTGTTACCTGCTTTTGCATTCCTAATCCTGAATATCGCAACACCACGCTTCGCAGATGATTATTGTCGATATGCACTATCATTAGATCTTCCTGAGATAGTCTCTTTAGTCATCGACGAGTACACAAATTGGACCGGTCGCTTTCCCGTGATTTTTCTGACTAGGGTTGTATTCTCCCTTGGAGATTTCGGCATAGTGCTATTCAACCTACTGAATACGCTGGTGTTGTTTTTGACAGTAAAAATGTTGACCGAGATCATCTCCCCGACAAAAGCCGAACCAAAGAAGATTACGCTGGAAAATAGTCACTGGTCGACAATTCAATCAACTGCCGTTTTTCACATCACATTTTATGCTTTGCTTTGGTTTACCTTGTTTAGGTTTGGCGAGGTAACACTCTGGAAAACTGGTGCTATACAATACCTGTGGGGATGCGCGCTGGCCCTGTTTGCGCTGAAACCAATAATTGATTTTGTTTCTAGCAGCGGCAAAAACGATAACTGTAAGCCATCGTTGATATATAAAATATGCTATCCATTGCTTTGCTTTCTTGGGGGCGCCTGGTTAGAAAACTTATCCGTTGGCGTCTGTGCTATCTGGTTAGGTTGTTTCGCGTACAACGCAAGATCAAAAAGCCAAAAACCGCCACCTAGTTTGTTTCATGGTCTCATAGCTTGGGTTATTGGTAGTGTCATACTGATCGCTGCTCCAGGAAACTTTGCGCGATCAGAATCGCTTGGGGATACCACGTCAATCCTCGATATGCTTCCCTTCGTACTTGAGAGGGGGTATTACTATTTTGCTGGTGAATGGCTATTTTTGGCGCTATTGTTCTCTATCAGCCTGATCTACTTCAAGCCCCAACAATTCAGGCGACGGGTTGTCGTTGCTATCATCTTTGCAGGTCTGGGCTTGCTGACCTTATTGGCAATGGTTGCCGCACCTATACAGTCTTTTGTTAGTCGCGCAGCTTTCCCGTTTGAGTTTTTTCTCATCTGCTCAATCATGGCGTTATTACCAGATTATCTGTTTACCAACGTCGTTTCTCGGTCTCGTAATTCACAGCAAGGAGATTCGCGACCCACCAGAAACATAAGACTCGCTTCAAACGGCATGCTAGCGCTAACGAGCACCCTTTTTCTTGGACTAGGGGCGAATTATCTATTAGTCCTGCATGAGTACTTAGGAGTAAGTCAGCAAAGCATATGGCGTGAAGATATCCTCAAAGTCTCTAAGGCCCAGGGCAACACTGAAACAATTATACTGCCCGCGTTATACTTTAGTGAAGTACGCAACACTGCAATCCGAAGTATAAACATCGGCCCTTACTTTGCCCGTGATATTACGGCGCAACCAGATCACTGGCGTAACCAATGCTATGCCAAAGCACACGATATTCATTCGGTTGCCCTTAAGGGCTCAGGAAGCATGCTCAGCCCATAATTCATCATCTAATCAACTCTGTTTAGCTGATTAGCATTGGGGCTTGAACGCGTGAGCTTCTGACTTTATATTTAGACGATATTTTTCACTATTCAGGGCAACCTGCGGGGAACAAATAATGAATACGCTGAATGTAGAAGAAAGGGCAGCGCTAAGAGAATCAGTACATCGGCTTTTAAGCGAACAAAGCACAGAAGAAGCCGTTCGAGCCACCATGGATACTAGCAGCGGGTTCGACCCGCAACTGTGGCATGAATTGAGCGAAATGGGCATTGTCGGCTTGATCATTGACGAAGCAGAAGGAGGTTCAGGTGTGGGGCCTATGGAACTCGAAGTCGTCATGGAAGAAGTTGGCGCAGCCTTACTCTGCTCGCCGTTACTTGCAAGTAGTGTCATTGCAGCTGAGCTACTACGAGGTCTTGGTAATCAGTCAGTGAACGAACGGTTGCTACGGGAAATGGCTACCGGTAAATGTATCGCAACCGCAGCGCTTACAGGTGATTCTGGTTGTTGGACACCTGAAGGGATAACTGTCACCGCGAGTAAACACCATGGCGAATGGCTGCTTGATGGGCGCGCGAGTTATGTACTACATGGGCAGAATGCTGATGTTCTAATAGTCATTGCAAAGGCGGACGATAGCTTAATGGCATTTGAAGTTGGGTCGGATACAAATGGCGTATCGATAGTTGCACTACCAACCTTCGACCATACACTGCGTCTCGCCTCTCTCTCATTTAAATCGGTCAAAGCTAAGCACATAGAGACTGATATACCCGTGTGGAAAGCGGTGCAATGCGCGATAGACATAGGCTTGGTCGCACTCGCTGGAGAACAAGCAGGGGCGGCTCGAAAAGTGCTTGAATTCACCGTTGAGTATGCAAAAACTCGAATCCAGTTCGGGCGCCAGATTGGTAGTTTTCAGGCAATCAAACATATGTCCGCGGATCTTTTACTCGAAACAGAGTCTGCTACATCAGCAGCGCGTGATGCAGCACAGAAACTTGCACAAAAATCCGACAAAAGTCTGGAAGCAATCAGCCTAGCAGCTTTTGCCTGTGCAGACGCATTCGTGAAAACAACCGCTGACGCGATCCAAATGCACGGCGGCATTGCGTTTACCTGGGAACATCCCGCGCATCTATATCTCAAACGAGCGCGTGCAGATGCGCAGCTCTTAGGCTCGCCTACCTACTACCGTGAAAAATACCTGCAGCAACTGGGAGCGTGATATGACCACAGAATCGAATGTCAGCAATGAAACATTGAGAGATGAAGTACGCACTTGGCTCACGGAAAACTGGACCGCAGACCTAAAAGACGAGTTAAACAAGGAAGGCTACACCTGGGGTGCATCACCCCAGCGTAAGGCATGGCTTGGCCGTGTCGTCGAAGCCCGCTGGGCAGTGCCTAGGTGGACCCAGGAATGGTTTGGCCGGGACCTGACTGACGAGCAAGCAAAAATCATCGAGCGTGAATTTGCCAAAGTTCAATCGCCAGGTACTGGGCAAGATCGAATGAACCTTTGGGCGAATACACTGCTTGCCCTTGGACAGCAGGGACTAAAGGAAAAACTGATAGGTCCATTACTCAAAAGCGAAGTAAACATGTGTCTCCTCTACAGTGAACCCGGCGCGGGATCAGACCTTGCCGGTATTCGCACAAGAGCAGACCGCCAGGGCGATAGCTACCTGGTCAACGGACAAAAAGTCTGGACCTCTGGTGCCGCGGTTGCGGAATATGGCATGCTGATAGCCCGAACAGACTGGGACGTACCAAAACATCAAGGTATTAGCTTCTTCTTTTGTCCGATGAAACAACCCGGCATCGAGGTAAGACCTCTTCGTCAAATTACAAATGAGAGTCACTTCAATGAGGTCTTCATTACCGACGCCGTATTACCGGCAGAAAATCTACTTGGCCCACTTAATGGTGGCTGGCAGGTACTAAATACCGCGCTTGCCTACGAACGATCTTCGATGGGTGAAGGTGCTAGAGGGGCACGCAGCGGCGTAGCGATGGCATCGAAAGAGGAGCCACTCATCGCGCTAGCGCGGGAAGCCGGCGTGCTGAGCGAGCCAGCGTTACGGCAGGATATTGCAAAAGCGATCTCCTACAAGAAACTGAATGCGCTAAATACCGCTCGTGCAAAAGCAGATCTCGAGCAGGGCACATCCTCTTCTATCATGAGTCTTGGCAAGCTTGCGATGTCTCGCATTCTTCATGAAGAAGCCCGCGTACGCACCGACATCCTCGGTGCAGAGAGCTTGTTTGAAGGTAAGGAACATCCACGCGCTGAAGACGCTAACTTTTTAGCATTAAATGCCTACTTCACATCAATTGGCGGCGGCACCGATCAGGTTCAGCGCAATATTATTGGCGAGCGCGTGCTAGGTCTGCCGAAGGAACCAGAAGTGGATAAGTCTATTCCGTTTAGGGATGTGCGCACCAGCTAGGGACATGGGCGTCTGGGTTGCTAGACGCCTTGTTCGATCTTCTAGCTGTACTTGCTAAGAATTAGACTGGCATTAACACCACCAAACCCAAACCCATTACAGAGCGCGTGACTTACCAAGTGCTGCCTTGCTACGCCCGTTACAAAATCAAACCCGGCCATTGCCTCATCTTGCTGACCAAGGTTTAGGGTTGGGGGGATTAGATCATATTTCACAGCCATAGCCGTGAAGATACTTTCGATACCTCCAGCTGCACCGAGCAAGTGACCGGTTGCTGACTTCGTGGATGTAACGGGGACATCTCCAACCTTATCGCCAAACAAATTTCTTAAGGTGGCGATCTCAGCAAGGTCACCGACAGGCGTCGAAGTCGCGTGCGCGTTCACATGATCGATTTGGTCCGCATTAAGATCCCCCATGTCAAGGGCAGCCTGCACCGCTCTCGTTGCACCAGCACCATCTGGTGGGCCTGAGGTAATGTGGTAAGCATCGGTACTTGTGCCATAGCCCGAGAGTTCGACAATGGGTGTGGCGCCCCTTGCCAAAGCATGCTCAAGACTCTCAATGACCAATAGCCCCGCCCCTTCTCCCATGACAAACCCGTCGCGATTCTGATCGAAAGGACGCGACGCCCCTTGAGGATTATCATTATTGGTCGATAGGGCTTTAAGCGCATGGAAGCCTGCAAGTGATAACGGGTCGACACAGGCCTCTGCACCGCCAACAAGTGCAATGTTTGCTTCACCGCTTGCAATCATTCGTGCACCATCACCAATCGCCTGAAGGCCAGCAGCGCAAGCTGTCACAGGTGTACCCATCGGCCCTTTGAAACCATACTTAATTGAAATATTACCCGCCGCTAAATTGGCCAAAAATGCTGGCACAACGAAAGGCGATATTCTCTTGTGACCGCGTGTTTCAAGGGTTTTATGAGCTTCAGTAATTGTCGGGAACCCGCCAATTCCTGTTGCTATAATCGTTGCCGTCGCAACCTGCTCTTGTTCCGATTGTGGAAACCATCCGGCTTGCGTTAATGCTTCCTGCGCTGCAACGAGTGCATAGGTTGTAAACAGACCGAGTTTCTTTTTCTCTTTAAGGGTAATAACAGGCTCAATATTCAACCCAGCTTCCGGGTCCTGTTCAAGGGTCGGTACCAGACCTGCAATTTTGACCGGTGAGTCCTCGATGTCAAAACGATCAATTGTGCCAATCCCGGATTTACCTTCGATCAGCCGTTGCCAAACCTTCTCAACGCCGGAGCCTAGCGGTGACACCATGCCCATACCCGTCACTACGATTCTCGTCTTACCCATTTGGTTCTCATTGTCCAATGACTATAGTTGACCAGAGTATTAGGAATTAATATATGATCAAGATAATATTTACGACGTTTTTTACTAGTGTAAAAGACCGCCTCGATAATCTGGAAATCAATGCCCTACTCAAGCGATCATAAAGTTAAATCGAAAGGAAGAATCCTCGATTCAGCCACGGAGCTATTTTGTCGTTATGGATTTGACAAAGTATCGATCAATCAGGTGATGAAGCTCGCAAAATTGACTCATGGCGCGTTTTATACTCATTTTGAATCCAAGGAAGCACTCTATCGAGAAACATTTCGTGAAGCACTAAACCGAAGTCAGGCATCCAGGCTGATGAAGGGACCCTATTCTATTCAAAATCTCACCAATCTGGTCTCTGGATATCTAAACCTAAGAGATCATGATCAACCAGATTGTCCAAGACCAGAAGCGCTGTTATCAAACGATATTGGTAGTGATAACCTTGAAGTGAAGAAGCTCTATGAAGAGTCGTACTTTTCTTTGCTGAGGCTACTCGAGAATCGTCTGATTGCACTTTCCCGGCTCAAAACAGCACCACTTAGGCTCAAGCCTGAGCAGGCCCGAGATAAATCCAGAGCTATCCTAGCTTCGATGATAGGGGCTATCGCTATCGCAAAAAGTATCACCGTCGAAAAAGAGCGTGAATATATTCTAAAAGCAGCACAAAACCAGATTTTCAGCATGTTGGGACTGGCTGAAACAGATATCAAAAAGAGCGCCAAATTGACCCTGAGCAATTTTTAAGTGCTATTCTGTCGCACCTTTGCAAGTAATACACATTGTCGCGTCTGGATATGCCTTCAAGCGGTTAAATGCAATCATCTCCGCGCACTCTTCACAGAAACCATAGCTGCCCTCATCTGCTTGGACAAGCGCCATTCTAACAGCTTTCAATCGGTTGCTGGTCACTGTTCGGTTTGCGACAAGGATGCTTTGATTGTGCATTTCGTCCATCCGACTTAGACGACCAATATTTTCTCGTAACGAAACCGGCTTGGTCCTGCTCAAGGTAAGATCGAGCAAATCAACTAGAGATGCCTCCAGGGTTTTTAGATCCTCGAGTAATTCGCCCCTTTGCTGGTCGCTTAGTCCAGCCATCATCGTGTTGATAAATCAAAGTTACGCTTCATGGTCAAAAATCTCCTGAGGTGAGAACAATGGCGAATCTAACCTCTATTCAGTACCTCTGTCATTAGCGATATTCGCGTCGTCCCATTTACCACTCCAGGCGATTGGCGGCATGCTTGCAAACGCGTCTCTCAATTTTTCATCCCAAGCTTTGCTCACTTCCCTTAAGTAATCACTGGATTCTTCAAATATGTAATGGCGGCCGCCGTTGAGACTATCCCGCTGATAGATCATCACCTCAATTGGCGGGCCAACCGACAAATTGCTTTTGATGGTAGAGTCCATGCTCACCAGTCCGCACATCGCGGCAGTATCCAGACTTGATTCAGGCACGATAATTCTGTCCAGTATAGGCTTGCCATACTTGCTCTCCCCGATTTGGAGGAACGGGGTCGAGTCTGAGGTTTTTATGTGATTCCCGGCAGAATAAACACGATAAACGCTGGGTTTGTGGCCCGTAATCTGACCTCCTAAGATGAAACTCGCTTCAAATGTATTGCCACCGGAAGTATGCTTTTCCTGCTGCGCAACACTTAACTCGCCGACGTAATCTGCCACATCTTCCATATGAGAGATACTAAGAATATTGGGTGTTACGTCGTCCTTAATATCACGTTTAATCTGCGTTATGACGCCTTGCGTCGTAGCCAAGTTACCCGCACTCAGGATAACGATCTGACGCTCGCCTTCAACACCGAATTGATAAAGCTTTGAATAAATGCTGACGTTATCAATACCCGCGTTAGTTCTCGAGTCTGAAATGAAGCACAAACCTGCTTCAACAGAAATACCAACACAATAGGTCATTTAGATTCTCTTAATAAAAGTTGGCGGTACAATTAGCCAATTTAAACTTCTGATACTACAAACTAATATGGCGAAACCGAGTACATATTTCAGCGTAATAGCTTGCTGCTGATTGGTCATATTAATGGTTGTGTTAAATGGTTGTGTTAAATGGTTGGATATACGGCTATTTA
>JBLHWY010000016.1:0-60319 GCA_047629195.1 Candidatus Azotimanducaceae bacterium | reverse complement strand
CTACCAGCTTTTTACCCTTGGTGGAGGACTCAGAAGGGTTTTGGAGTGCTTCGTTAGCGTCATTCCCTGAGGGAACCTACAATCTCAATTTGAGTATGTCAGGCGTGACGGGTAGGGGGCAGGTGGTGGATTTCAAAATCACCGGCAAAACTATCGATCTGGAAGATACGGAAGCAGAAAGCGCTCTCAATACAGATTTCGAGCAAGATGAAGTCGACGCTGCTATCCCTGAGGATCTAGTCACTGTGACAGAACCCGCTGTAAAAAATGAATCTTTGCTGACCTCCCTATTGTCTAATTCATTCTTGGTTTATGGCATTGTGGGTTTGCTCAATCTGCTGGTGATCTTCGCCTGTATCTGGGGATTCCGTCGCAGGAGCGCAGGGTCTCTGGAAGATGAAGAGCTGCAAGCGCTATTGGCGGGCAAGTCGGTCGCTGCAATTGATGGTAAAACAGATGGTGGGCTAGCCGCGGCGCAGGAAGAGGCTACAGCGAAAGAGGTGTCAGATGACGGGGCCGCAGAAGGTTTTTCAGATATTGTTGATGGTTGGGCAGCGATAGAAGAGGACGATAAATCTAAAGAAGACAGCGCGATGCTCGACGCCGAGGTTTTGGCAATAGTGGAGGGAGCGCCGGTCCTCGTCGAGGACGATGAATTATTAAGCGTTCTTGAGGATCAACTTGAGGCTGAACCTGGTGCTCGAGAAAAGGAGCGAGCTCTGGAAGAGGCTGAAATAGCAGAAACCCTTGCTGATGCAGATCCTCTCTTGTTGGACACCGAGCAAGACCCAGTTGATGGTGAAGTCGATGGTGAAGTTGCCGGGGCAGAACCAAGCTCAGTGTTGGCTGACGATCTTGAACTAGATCTCAGTATCGGGGGCGAGCAGGAGACTGATCTTGATTTATCCGTCGAAGCTTCGTCCGATCCAGATATTGATTCAGCTACAAATGAGTCTGCGGAGGATATCAGTGTTGATTCTGTGCCGGAGGAGATGGATGATGAGCGCGCGGCGACTCAAAAATTAGAGCAAGAGACGGTTGAAAAACGATCGAATGCATAAACAGAGTAGGCCTAGTCTCTCAAACTTTGACCAATAGGTGTTCATCAGGCTGATGAATAAGTACGTTTTATGGCCAATCGGTCGCTAATCTGGCCGACAAGTAACGCCTCAGGTCTTGATTACTCCTTTGTGTCAAATTACAGTAGACCCTCGATATCCGCTTCTTAGTTGGATGAAACAGTTTCAGTTTATCTTCTTGGTTTAAAAAATATGAAATTTTCCAGTACTGCAACTTACATTGCGACCGACGAATTACAAATGGCTGTTAACGCAGCTGTCACACTTGAAAGACCGCTGCTCATCAAAGGTGAGCCAGGCACGGGTAAGACCATGCTGGCTGAGGAAATAGCAGGATCTCTTGATATGGAGCTAATCTCTTGGCACGTGAAGTCTACAACCCGTGCACAGCAGGGGCTCTATGAATACGATGCAGTTTCGCGCCTGCGTGATTCTCAGTTAGGTGATGAACGAGTCCATGACATTAATAACTACATTGCCAAGGGTAAAATGTGGGAAGCGTTTGCGGCGGATAAGAAAGTCGTATTGTTGATCGATGAGATAGACAAGGCTGATATCGAATTTCCAAATGATTTGCTCCTCGAACTCGATAAAATGCAGTTTCACGTCTATGAAACTGGTGAATCTGTTGTTGCTAAGAATCGGCCCGTGATTCTGATTACCAGTAACAATGAAAAAGAGTTGCCTGATGCGTTTTTGCGTCGTTGCTTCTTCCATTACATTCAGTTCCCGGATAGAGAAACGATGCAACAGATCGTTGATGTTCATTATCCCGATATCAAGCAAGATCTAGTTAAAGAAGCGATGGAAATATTCTTCGACGTCAGAAAGGTGCCTGGTCTTAAGAAAAAGCCATCAACATCAGAACTGATCGATTGGTTGAAACTGCTGATGGCAGACGACATTCCCGAAGAGATCCTGCGTAATCGCGACACTTCAAAAGCGATACCGCCGCTTTATGGTGCTTTAGTGAAAAATGAACAAGATGTGCAGTTGTTAGAACGTCTAGCCTTTATGAATCGTCGCCAAAGTGGTGGTGGTAGTTCGGCTAAGTCTTAACGATTAAAGTTGGTTTAATAACCGACGTTATTAGATACACCCCGCACCGGCTTTAGTCGGTGCAAGGGAAAAAAAATTTAGATAGGTTAGCTAAACATGCTCATCAATTTTTTTATGGCGCTGCGGAATGCTCGCATTCCGGTTTCTATTACTGAACTATTGCACCTGCTCGAGGTTTTGAAGAATGGGCTGGTTTATGCAGATGTTGATGAATTCTACTACCTGAGCCGTATGGCTTTGGTTAAGGATGAGCGACATTACGACAAATTCGACCGTGCCTTCAGCGAATATTTCAAGGGTCTTGAAGATTTGGCCAGTATGATTGCTTCGATGATTCCGGATGAGTATCTAAGACGAGAATTTGAAAAATCTCTAAGCCCCGAGGAGATGGCAAAGATCGAGTCTCTGGGTGGCCTAGAAAAGCTGATTGAAGAATTCAAGCGAAAAGTCGAAGACGCTGCTAAAGGCGAAGGAAAAGAAAAGGACAAAGAAGGTAAAGGCGAAAACGGTCGCGGTGAAGAAGGAAATGACCGTAAAGGCAAGAAGAAGCGTGGTAAACGCAGATGGGACAAGCGCGACTACAAGGGCTACGATGACAACGTAGAGTTAGGTACACGTGGGATGAAAATATCCCTCAGACGACTACGAAAGTTAGCTCGAACCGGTGCTGATGAAGAGTTTGATATCGACAATACAATCAAGAAGACTGCGCGAAACGGCGGTATGCTTGATATCATTATGCGCCCCGAACGGCGTAATACTGTCAAGGTTCTGTTGTTGCTTGATAGTGGTGGTTCAATGGACGCGCACGTAAAAGTGTGTGAAGAGTTGTTCTCTGCAGCTCGCTCAGAATTCAAGCATCTTGAGACCTATTACTTCCACAATTTCCTTTATGAAGGAGTGTGGAAAGCGCACAACCGTCGCATGAATGAGCGTATTGACACTTGGGATATCCTAAATAAATATACTCACGACTATAAAGTTATTTTTGTCGGTGACGCTTCGATGGCGCCCTATGAGATTACGCACTCTGGTGGCAGTGTTGAGCATTGGAACGAGGAAGCTGGTGCACTTTGGATGCAGCGAATGCTCGATACCTTCGATAAGACGATATGGATTAATCCGACGCCGTTGGATACTTGGGAATATTCTAGTTCGGTGGCTTTAACCAAGAAATTGGTTGAAGACCAAATGTACCCTATGACGATTCGGGGTATTGAAGACGGCATGAACTTCCTCTCAAAATAGCTAGAGTTTTTAGCATTGTCTCTAAACGCGGGAACGACTCCGTTCCCGCGATTGTGCGTTCAGCCCTAACCTTATTTCTCCAACCTTATTTCTCCAAGCCCAAGGTCTACGTGCCTGATGCCTGAAGGCCTTCGAGCCCCTCTGTTGCGTTGCGCATAGACATAGATCTTACGTCTCAGTTATGCTGGCCGCGCGAAAAAAAATAAAATGAAATTAGTGTATCGGGCCTTATTTTGATTAGCCTGAGCTGTAAGTCGTATTAACGCAAAAAGGGGGAGTCTTAATGCAGTCAGTGATGATTATTGTACTTGGGTTAGCCGGAATGACATTCGGTTGGTTCGTCTATTCCAAATTTATTGCCACCAAAATTTATCAATTAGATCCGAATTTTGTGACCCCTGCGCACGAATTAGAGGACGGTATTGATTATGTTCCTACCAATAAATTTGTATTGTGGGGGCATCATTTTACTTCTGTTGCGGGTGCTGCTCCGATTGTGGGTCCGGCAATTGCTGTTTATTGGGGCTGGGTTCCCGCGGTGCTTTGGGTAACTATTGGCACAATTTTCTTTGCTGGCGTACATGACTTTGGTGCGATCTGGGCGAGCTCAAGACATAAGGGCAAGTCTATAGGTGCGCTTTCAGAAGAAGTCATCGGCAAACGTACCCGCGCGCTATTTATGATCGTTATTTTTTTGGTTCTCTTGATGGTCAATGCAGTGTTTGGCGTCGTTATTGCGAACGCGTTCGTAGGCACGCCTAACGCAGTTTTCCCGGCGTGGTCAGCAATTGTCGTCGCCTTGATTATTGGTCAACTTCTTCACCGTAACTACAATCTCACCATTCTCTCGGTGGTGGGTGTCGCAGCTTTGTACGGTTCTATTTTTGTCGGTAGTGAGTTACCAATTGAGTTGCCGGAAGATATTCTGGGGGTGGGTGAGAAGGGTAGCTGGATCATTATTCTATTTATATACGCAGCTATCGCATCTATGTTGCCAGTGTGGGCATTGCTTCAGCCCCGAGACTTCATCAATGGCTTGCAACTCTTTGTCGGCTTGTTTTTGCTTTACGGTGCGGTACTGCTTTCATTGCCGGATATCTCCGCGCCCGCATTCAATACTGCTGTCACGCTTGATGCGCCATCTCTGGTACCGCTGCTATTTGTTACTATTGCGTGTGGTGCAATCTCTGGATTTCACGGCATTGTTGCTTCCGGAACGACATCGAAACAGCTGGATAAAGAAACTGACGCCCGTTTTGTTGGATATTTGGGGTCTGTTGGTGAGGGCACATTGGCTTTGATTACGATTGTTGCTGTCTCCAGCGCAGCGCTTGCTGCTTCGCCAGAACAATGGCACGAAATTTATGACAAGTACGGCAGCGCTGGGGCGGGTACATTTATCCAAGGTGGCGCTCAATTGATTACTAATGGTTGGGGGCTTCCGCTGGGTATATCGACAACGTTACTGGCGACCATGGTTGTGTTGTTTGCTGGTACAACTATGGACTCAGGTGTTCGATTGCAGCGCTACATTATTCAGGAGTGGGGTGATATCTATGGTATAGAGCTTTTTAAAAATGGGATTATCGCGACCTTGATTGCGGTTACGTGCTGTCTACTGCTGGCGTTTGGCGTCGGTGGTGCATCTGGCGCGGGTGGGCTAGCAATTTGGCCTCTGTTTGGTTCAACCAATCAGATACTTGCTGCCATGACGCTATTAGTGATTAGTGTGATGTTGATTAAAATGGGCAGGCCTGCTCGATACACGCTTATTCCCATGGTTTTTGTACTTGTCACATCGGTTTGGGCCGCAGCCATAAAGTTACTTGAGTTCTACGAGCAGGGCAACTGGTTGCTGGTAGCTATCGATATTGTGGTTCTTGTTACAAGCTTGATGGTGACAATGGAAGCAGTTTCCGTGATTGCAAAATTCAGGCGTGAGAACGTTGATGCTAAATAGGTCATCTAAATGTGGCATTTGTTTCTCTGCTATGGGGGGGTTTGCGCTTCTGCATAAATAGTTGAATAAAAATGAGTGTAAAATGGAGCTTTCTTTTTCTATATCTTAGTGTTGTAATCAGCGCGTTGCCGAAGTTCTAATCGTCGTAGAGCGTATGAAGTGGTGCAATCAAAATAAAAAATCCAGCAAATATATATATATATGGGGAGATACTATGAGGAAACTCACGAGCTTAATGCTGCCTCTTTCGGCAATCGCGCTAGCGGTGTCGGCGGGTAGCGCTGTTGCAGCAGACGGTGCAAATACGGATATGGAAGAGGTGGTCATCACCGGTTTACGGGGTAAGCCACGTTCAGCCGGCGATTCCGCCGTACCAATTGATACTTTCAGTGCAGCACAAATTTCTTCGATATCGCACACAGATACTGTAGACATCCTTCAAACATTGGTGCCTTCATTTAATGTGGGTCGTGAACCAATCTCTGACGGTGCATCATTCATACGCCCAATCGAATTGCGAGGCTTGCCTTCGCACCATACGCTGGTGTTGGTAAACGGTAAGCGACGGCACCGAGCCTCTCTTGTCGGCATCGGAGGTGCTGGAACGCAGGGTCCGGATATAGCAACAATTCCTTCAACTGCTATAAACAGTATTGAAGTACTTCGTGATGGAGCATCATCACAGTACGGGTCAGACGCAATCGCAGGCGTCATTAACTTTAACCTGAAAGAAAATCGCAGTGGTTTTGATTTGTCGATGAGTACAGGTGAGTTTTTTGAAGGTGACGGCGCTGGATATACCGTGGCTGCCAACGTTGGTTTGCCACTCGGGGAAAATGGTTTTCTCTCTATCTCCGCAGAAGTTGATGACCAAGATTTTACTGAGCGTGGTCACCAGTATTGTGAGAATTGGTTCTGCGTCGATCCAAATGGAGATCGTTTAGCAAACACCAGCGCAATTGATCAGGGCTTTACTGCGGGTGTCCCGAGTGCCGGTGCTGATCCGTTTCTGGCGGGACTTCAAGCGGCATATCCAGCGGGAGTTGCAGCCGCCTCTCTTGCAGGCACCAATGTTCAACCGTGGGGGCAACCTAATACTTCCTCTACGCGACTCTTTTACAATGCAGGTATCGATCTGTCAGATAGCATGGAAGTGTACAGTTTTGGTAGCTATTCAAGCAGCGAAGGCGATGGTGGTTTCTTCTATCGGTATCCCTTCAATGGTGTGACTGAAACTGTTCGTAGTGCAGACGGAGCACAGTATAATCCTCTGCAGATCTTCCCCGGTGGTTTTACACCTCGTTTTATGGGTGAGATTGAAGATTCAAGTTTCGCGGCTGGTATTAGAGGTCAAAACGGCAACGGTTTCTCCTACGATGTGAGTGCACGTATTGGATCTAATGAAATTGAATACACGCTATCCAATACCATCAATCCTTCTTATGGTTCAGATACACCCACCAGCTTTAAGCCTGGTACGTTGGTGAATGAAGAGGTTCAGTTCCAACTCGACCTCGCCAATGAAATGGAAATTGGAACCGACTCGCCGCTGATTGTCGCCTATGGCCTCAGCTATCTCGACGAAACCTATGATGTTCAACAAAGCCCACAGTTAGCATCTTATGGTGCTGGACCACACTCTTTGTCAGATCCATATGGATTCTGTTCAAATGAAGCTGATTTCAGCATGCGTACGCCAACAGCAGCTGCTGGCGGAGGTGCTTTTACCTCTAGCATTGGTGGTCAGACCTCCGTTGCCGGTGCCGCTGTTGCGGGCCTGGATTGTACTAACTCCTCAGATCCTGCTTACAAGGTTGTCGGTGTTGGTTCAAATGGTTTCCCCGGTTATTCTCCAGCGTTCTCAGAAGAATACACCCGTGATTCCTATGCATTGTATGCTGACTTAAGCACTGATATTACAGAGGATTTGTTCGCGCAGTTTGCTATACGCTACGAAGACTACTCTGACTTTGGCAGTGAAGTGGTTGGGAAGATCGCTGGTCGTTACCGTTTAAGTGACACGATGGCGATACGGGGTTCGTATGGAACTGGTTTCCGTGCGCCGACTCCGGGCCAGCAAGGTACGACTAACGTGTCGACTCGTTTGCCTAATGGCTTTCCTGTTGCGACGGGTCTCTTCCCTGCATCAGGCCCTATTGCCCAGGCACTTGGTGCAACACCGCTTGCCCCTGAAACGTCTTCCAGCTTTACCGTTGGTTTGACTGCTGATCTCGGTGAGTTGACGATGACCATCGATCTCTACTCCATCGATATTGATGATCGATTTAGTGCGATTTCGACACTCGACGTTTCTTCTGATCCTACAGCGGGAGCTGACTATCAAAACTTCCTAGCATTACAAAACGCTGGTGTTTCGGGTGCGGAGACAATTGGTGGGGTGTTCTACTTCACCAATGCATTCGACTCGAATACTACTGGTGTAGACGTTGTTGCTTCTTACCCGCTTGAATGGGGAAATGGTCAAGAAACCGCTCTCAGTCTAGCGTTTAACTACAACAAGAGTTCTCTTGAGTCCGATGCAAGTGCCTTCCTGAATGAGGAAGATCGATTTGATTTTGAGAACCAGGATCCTACCATTCGTTGGAATCTGACGGCTAACCACAATGTCGGTGATTTGAGCCTTATGGCTCGGGCCCGCTATTATGGCGAATCAGATAATTCCAATTCTTCTGGTAACCTCGTTGTTCAGACGTTTGATCCAACACTCTTTGTTGACCTAGAAGCTTCTTATCGCTTTATGGACAACTGGTTGGTCAGCGTTGGTGGTCGAAACATCTTTGATACATTCCCGGACGAGACTGATAAAGTCGCTAGTAACAATGATTTCTGTTGCGGTCGAGATTTCGCAAGTAGTGGTATTGTGCCATGGCAGGGTGGTTATTATTATGGTCGAGTGGCACTTTCATTCTAGGATAGTTTTTTAGAATAGAAGATTCACGGTTAAAAAGGTCGCTTTGTAAAAAGTGGCCTTTTTTTTCGATTAAATTTGACCAATCTGAATCACCCGCTAGATCTCAATTTTCTGGACATCCACTATCTGGCTAGTTCTGGACACTCATGGTGGCTTGGTTAGAAAGCGGTTTTCCGTTCAAGGTTTATCTCCACTCTCTTGTGAGTTGGATTGCTCACGCAAGAATTGGGAAAAGGCTTACATCGGTGCTTTGAATTCCTGTTTATGCTTGTTGAATGACTTATCCAAGAAGCCACACAGTTAAACAGCATGAAGGTGCTTGTTTCCATGTTTACTCGCGTTGCGTTCGACGTGCGTGGTTATTTCGGCAAGACGCTTTTGGGATTAGAGATCTTAGCCATCGAGCGGGGCTGTTAGAAACAAGGTTGATTGAACTTGCGAGTTGCTTCTCAATTTCCATCTTTAGTTATGCCGTGATGAGCAATCATTATCACCTGGTTGTTAAAACTGAGCCAAAGCGAGCCCTTAGCTGGAGTGCCCATGAAGTTGCGAGAAGATGGCTCGCGTGTTCTGGTTCTCGCATCAATCTGATGGAGGATAGTCGTCAACTCTTAGATTTGGCTCTCAATTTAAGTGAAAATAAGGAGAAAGTCGAAATCGCGAGAACGAGGCTTTCCTCGCTGTCGTGGTTCATTAGAAAGGTCAACGAACCTATAGCAAGGCTTGCCAATGCGGAGGACGATTGCACTGGGCGTTTTTGGGAAGGCAGGTTCAAATCACAGGTTTTGCTCGATGAGGCAGCTGTGTTGTCTTGTATGGCTTATGTCGATCTCAACCCAGTGAGAGCAGGCTTCATTACAGACATCGAGAAGAGTTCCTTTACCTCTATTAATCGACGATTGCGAATAAGTGAGTTGGGTGAACCTCTTGATTCGATTGATGGCAATTCGCTTGAGTTGCCGTATCCAGAAATATCTCTTGGCGCTTACCTCGCTGAATTGAAAATGATTGCGGGTTTTGAAACGAACCCTTCATCGTTGTTGGCAATGGGCATTCAGCCGCCTGATCAGTGGCTACGCGCGATCGGCTCTAAAGCTAAGATGAAGACCTATGCCACAAAGCTCGGGCAGAACTGGCTGAATGGGCCCAAAGAATAGCCGATATCGGAAGAAATGTTCGTATCGTGGATGTCCAGAACTAGGCAGATAGTGGATGTCCAGAACTAGCGAGTTAGTGGATGTCCAGAAATGGGGGATAGGGCGCTGGAGTAAGCGCCCTGTGGTTCGTTATTTAAAGAGATCGAAGAGATGGCTGTATTTCAAAATGAACTCTTTCCGAGGTTTGGCAATTCCTAGCAGTCGACCGTCATCTACTTCGTTGTAAACGAGGTAGAGGCCTGTATCACCCGTGACTAGCCAAGAAAACCGGATGTTAGTCGCAACCAAGTCCTGGCGCTTGTCGTACTGTACGAGGGTCTGCAGGGCAATTTGCGGAGTGAAAGAGTAAGTTAGCCTCAGTTGGGCTACGTCCACAGTAAATTCTTTGCCTGGCCCAAGATCAACGTTGTTGTGATTCCAAGCGAGTTCAGAGGTGAATTTGTCACCGATGCGATATTTAACTGAAGGTTCAGCAGAGAAGCGATCGCCGCCGAATAAACCGCCGTCTTTGAACTCAACACTGAAGCTAAGTGGTGCGCTTTGATCCGTTATGACAACCAGAGCAACTTCGTTGTTGTCATATTCGCCGGCATCAACGGTTACGCCACTGACGATATCGAAAGGCGTTTGTACGCCTTCGTGGAAAAAATTCATGCCTGTGTGCACTTCATAACCATTTCTCCACTCCCAATGGTTGTCTACGTGGAGGAAACTGGTTGTATGATAGCCGTCGAACTTACGAAAAGTGTTGTAGACGATATGGGGTCTAAGCTCGTGCAGCCCCCACAGATTTTTGGGCCGATACCTGCGTAAACTAAATATCTGAAGATTGCGGTAGTCTCGCCGTCTTAGAAAACCGACTTCAGGATTAAAATCTTGGCCGACTTCAGCGTAATTTATGCGGTTAGTCCACTTTTCAGAATTGTAGACCCCATTGATTCTGAAGGAGTGATCTTTTCCAGTGAGTCCCGGTGTTTTCGTTTTGGCGAGGAATCCAGAAATATTGCCGTTTGCGCCGATGCCAATGCGGCCATCGATGGCATAGGCGCGGTTGTAATCGTCATCTTTGTTACCGCTGATGGTGCCATCACCCTGACGATTGACGAATATGGCGCCTAGTGTCCCAGTATTTGCAAACTCTCTACTAACTCTGGCGACTGTGTAATCATTTTCAGGTGCAACCCCTGCCACGGCATCAGATCTCATGTGGAGAAAGCCAACGTTGGTCTTGTCACCAATTTTACCCGAGACCCTGGCGCCGCCAGTGATCGGGATGGCTGACCCATTTGCTGCAATACCGATTCTGCGGCTGAAAAAGAGTTCGATCTGTTGCGCTTGCCCAACGCTGAATTGGTCGGCATTTTCAAGAAAGAACGGTCTCTGTTCTGGTAGAAAAATACTAAACCGGTCAAGATTGACTTGAAGTTCATCCACTTCAACTTGCGCAAAGTCGGTGTTATAAGTCACGTCCATTGTCAGGCTAGGCGTCAATGAGTATTTTATGTCGATGCCTGCTTCATAGTCTGTTTCACTCGCCTGTCCGCCTCCCGTGGCGGTTTTTCCTAGACCGTAGGGTGTTATTTTAAGATTCTTCTGAGAAGGAACCTTAATGCCACTGATTGTTCCTGCATCTGGTAGTCGATACAAGTTGTGCTGAAGTGCTAACGGCGCCCAGTAAGCTATCTCGTTATTTCTGCGAATATTCCGCTGGAAATTGATCCCCCAAGTCTGCACTTCATCTGCACCGTAGCGTAGTGACTTAAAAGGAATAGCCATTTCTAGGCTCCAGCCTTCAGAGGTTATTTTTGTTCTTACTTCCCAGTTTGTATCCCAGTTCAGGTTAAAACCGCCCACGCCGGAACCAAAAGCTGCTGTTCCACCCTGGGTCACCTGGCCGTCATACTGGATTCCAGCGGGATTGGTACCGAAGACGAGTCCATTTTGAGCATCTTTAAAGGTATCTAGCACCACTTGAAAACTATCAGTTTCATCTAATTCCGAGTCTCGACGACTGTCCGTAACGAGTATTCCTGAAGCGCTTTCGTCGTATAGCATGGCGGCTACATAGAGGGTGTCCTCTGTGAAGCCGACATAAATTTCACTTTTTTGGCTTGCCGGCGCTCCGCCGAATGGTCTCACTTGCCAAAAGTCGGTCATCGGTATTGCACCTTCCCAGGCAGGATCATCTTTAATCAAACCATCGAGCTGTGGCGGTTTTGTTAACTCTACCGCGGTCGTTGTGGGGCGACTGATTCGTTCTGCGCCAAATGCCGCTGAGGACATAACTAGCAGGCAAAGGATAAAAATTCTCAATTTAACTATCTCCGATATCATTGAATACTTGATGTTGTTTGTGACGTAGGTGATGGCGCGAGGCCAATTTAGCACTAGGTAACTGCTCAAGGAGAGACTTTACCAATATGGGAAAGGGGCGTTGTAAAATACCAGTCATTTGCTGCCTATATTTTGACGCTTATCGCTTGCCACAAGAAGTGCGTTAGGTTTTTCAACTGGAGAAGCTAAGTCACAGCCTAAAGGCTGTGGCTTTTTACATCTCTTCTTGTCAGGCATTTAGAGCTTAGCGACAGCCTTCGAGATATTGTCCAGCGCATGAGTAATGTTTTCTTTTGATGTACCGAGATTCATACGCATATGGTTTTCAGCACCTTTACCGTAGTGGCTGCCGGCGTTTAAATGAACCTTGGCATTCATCACTAACCATGCTTCTATTATCTCTGATTGTGTTTTGGGATCGTCAGAACCCTCAGTCAGCATGGCTGTTTTCTTCGCCCCGATAGCGTTAATGAGATTGCTGAAATCTAACCAGCCGAAATAAGTACCCTGCGCGATTGTGAAGCCGACTGAAGGTAGCTTTTCTTTTAGGTATTTTTCAACGAGATCATGGTTGCTGTCGATGTAGGGGAGTAGCTGATCAAACCAGTCTGCACCTTCTTGGTAAGCTGCATTGTTGGCAATCATTCCCAGAGTGTTTTGGCTGGATCGGTGATTGCGCTTGATGCGTGCTTGCAATATTGGGTTCGTCGTAAAGTAATACGAACTCTTCATCGCAGCCAAGCTGAATGTCTTGCTTAGTCCCTTGAAGGTGACGCTGTTGTTGACAATATCTTTGTCTCTTAAACTCGCAAAGGGAGTATATTTCACGCCTTTTCTTACGAAGTCACAGTGAATTTCGTCTGCCAGTACCAGAACGTCATTCTCAAGGCATAGCTTGCCCATTCGCATAAGATCTTTCTTAGACCAGACATTACCTGTTGGATTTTGCGGGTTACAAAGCAGGAATGCATGAGTATCTGGTGTCATTCTTTCTTCGAAATCGTCCCAATCAACTGACCATGTGCCGTTCTTAAACTTCATCACACTTTCATTGGCTTCGGTTTGTGTCCACCTTAAATCGCCATAGAAGCCATTGTAGGTTGGCGTCATCATTAAGACCTTACTCTTTGGTGGTGACACCGTTCGTAAGGTTGATATGAGTCCGTGGTGGACGCCTTCTTGAAGCTCTATGGTTTCAGGGTCGACGTCGAGTCCGTGTCGCTCTTTGTTCCAAGCCACAATGCCATCGATATATTCATCATAGGGCATCTTCTGATAACCCCAGTTGTTATGTGCAGTACGTTTTTCAAGTGCTTCTGTGATGCATGGAGCTGTTTGAAAGTCCATATCAGCGATGCCCATACCTACTTCAATGTTCTCTTTACCAAATCTGTCGACCTGCTGGTCCCATTTTACGCTGTTCGAACCAAAGCGATTGTATGTTTTGTCGAAGTTATACTTCATCATGCCGCCGCTTTTCATGCTACCTGCGGCAGAAGCGAGTGATGCGCTGGTTCCAAGTGCTCCTGCAATTGCAGTTGCGCCTGCACCCTGAATGAACTTTCTTCTATTAAGCTCAAGTTTTTCTGACATCGAATACTCCCTCTTCGCTATTATATTAAGACTGGCCACCGATATAATTTTCAGTTCTATTCTTATGCTATCAGTCTAGTCAAGAGAATAACTCGCGGGCACGGATACTGCAAAGGTGTATTCAGAATCCTCGGAATAACCAGATCTTGAATTCATATTGATATCAAATTGAATTTAAGAAGCGCGCTGAGGGGCTACTATTCGATCCGTTCTTGAGGGGCTACTATTCGATCCGTTCTTGATTTACTCTAGTGCGGAGAAAAATACCCAGGGGGGAAAGTAAGATGCAAACCAGTAAATCGCAATGTGTTGCTAGTCAGATAGGTCGCGGTGTATTTCTGCTCGCGTCAGCGTTTATGTTTTCTGCATGCGCTAGTGTTTCGACTGAGAAGCATTCTGTGGATAAACATTCGGCAGACAAACATGGTGCGGAAACACACGAATGGCACTATCTAGGCGGAGATTCTGCGCATACTCGTTACAATAGATCTGATCAAATAAATGCAGAGAACTTTGGCGATATCGAAGAAGCTTGGGTTTGGGACGGGGCGAGTTTTGATGCCCAGAGTGGACGTTCAACACCCTCATACATAAACGGCCGGCTATACACAGTGGCAGGTCCAAGGCGTCATGTTGTCGCAATCGATCCCAAATCAGGTGAGACACTTTGGTCTTATCGTGAACCCCATACCGCGCGGTATCAGTATTCGATGCGCAAAGACTATGGTAAGGGTGTGACATACGCGGAAATTGATGGGCGCGGTATTATTTATATTAGTTCTCCAGGCTTCTTTCTTACAGCACTTGATGCTGAAACTGGACAGCCGTTGGAAGGCTTTGGCGAACCGGTACCGATAAAAGGGTTCCCCAAAACCGGCGTCGTAGATTTATTGAAAGATCTGGGGCACTCCTATGATCCTTACGATGGGATAAAGCTTGAAACAGGTTACATAACCGCGTCTGCGCCACCAATTGTAGTGAATGGCGTGATCGTTGTCGGCAATTCTCATGAGCAAGGGTATAACCAATCGAGACAAGAAAATATTCCCGGCGACATTTTGGGATATGATGCACGTACAGGTAAGTTCTTATGGAAGTTTGATGTGCTTCCAGGACCTGGCGAATTCGGTCATGAGACTTGGGAAAATGATGCTTGGAAATGGACCGGAGATATTTCTTCCTGGGCTCCTCTCTCAGCGGATCAGGAAAATGGTCTGGTTTATGTGCCAACAAACGGGGCCACATTAGACTTTTATGGTGGCTTTCGACCTGGGGATAACCTTTTTAGTACCAGTTTGATTGCGCTTGATGTGAAAACTGGCAAGAGAGTCTGGCACTATCAGATGGTTCACCACGATATCTGGAATTACGATACGCCGACGGCTCCTGTTCTACTTGACGTCACCATAGATGGCAAGAAGGTACCTATTGTCGCTCAAACAACTAAACAGTCATTTGTTTATGCATTCAATAGGTTAACCGGTGAGCCTCTTTGGCCGATAGAAGAAAAGCAAGTGCCAAGATCCAAAATTCCAGGCGAAAAATTATCTGAAACTCAACCTTTCCCAACTAAGCCAGCACCTTATGACCAACAAGGTCTGACTGAAGATGATTTGATTGATTTCTCTGCCGAATTGCGGGCAAAAGCAATAAAAAATCTAGAGCCTTACGAAATAGGTCCATTGTTTAATCCGCCATTACACAGAGACAATGATCTCGGTAAACTCGCTGCGCTTTGGTGTCCCGGTGATATCGGTGGCGTTAACATTGATGGACCGTCGGCAGCTGATCCTGAATCTGGTATTTTGTATGTGACTTCACGCAAACGCTGTTCGTCCAGGATTATGGCTCCGGGCATCGAGCGAGACGGATTGATCAAAGCTCCTACGGGTTCAACGATTACAGATTATGCAGTGTTACGTGGTACCAGAGTGCCACTGCCTGATGGTTTGCCATTGTTTAAGCCTCCATACAGCCGAATTACTGCGATTGATATGAATACAGGTGAGCATCTATGGTGGGTACCTGTTGGTGAGACACCGAAAAAAGTGCTAGATCATCCGGCAGTAAAGGGTAAAGATATTGGCAATACTGGTTCAGGTACTGTAGCCCAAATGGTTGTAACGCCAACACTGTTAATGTACACCGATGTTACGAGCGACGGTACACCTCATCTGTTTGCTATAGACAAGACCACTGGTGAATCTGTTGGCAAGGTAGAAGTCGAGGAAAAAACTAACTATGGTATTATGACTTATACCCATGAAGGTCGGCAGTATGTCATGTTACAGACTGGGCCAACGTTAACTGCAGTTGCGTTACCCTCAGATGAAGATGCTGATATGGGTGTACACTAATATTTCTGTTGTTAATTGAATTCCCGACTGTTGAGTGAATTATTTCAAGTTGCTTAGCATCGTTATCTGCCATGTTTCCGCCGTAGACCTGCTTAGTTAGCGCTGCGGTGGGGATGTTTTTATTTTAAGAGATTCCTGTTGCGATATGTTTAGCCTAACCCTTCAGTCGACCATTTTACTCTCGTTAGTCTGTGCTGCGATATTGAACTCAGGGCTTTGTTTAGGTGCCGACGCGGCAACCAAGACGAGTTTAAGTGACGGTGTATACAATAAATCGCAAGCGAAATTAGGCAAAAAGCTTTATAAAAAACATTGTATTAGTTGTCATGAGAAAGGTTATTTTGAACCTGTGTTGCTAACTTGGCAGGGACAACCAGCTGTTACTTTATTTAGTTTGATGAGTGCGGCGATGCCTGAAAGTGAGCCCGGTAGTCTAACGACCGAAGAATATACCGATATTTTTGCTTACGTTCTGAAAGAATCCGGTTATCCAGCCTCAACGGAAACTCTGGATACTGATAGCGAAGAGTTTGCTAACATCATTATTATGCCTCCTCTTTAACTCTAAGAAAATGGCAAACTTCACTTCGGGAGAATGTATACCGATCTAATTAGATTCAGCGTCTAGCTGCTCAAGACTTATCTCCGTGTTGCCAACAGATGATGCAACATAAATTAATTCCGAATCGATTGTAATTGAGAGCTGTTGCGTTCTTGACGTTTTTGAAGCGAGGGACACTATCTCGTCATTGTTGAATCGATAGAATTGAGCTTTAAGCCCTAAGAACTCACTCTTTCCCTGTCGCCACCAGACATCGGACTTCCGATTAAAACAGAATACGTCTACTGCACGACTAAGTTGGGCAGCCTTTTTGACGCGATCAAAAATGGGTTCGCCGACCTCTATCCAAAGCTCTATTTGTCCATCAAGTGATTTACACCAAATGTCTGGTTCGTCTGTGCTGCTGAGACCGCGAGTGAATTCGGGTTTGTTCTGCGCATTCAAACAATATGCAAGTAGCCGTACAATCATTCTCTCGACTGTTTCAGACGGGTGTTTAGCCACCGTAAGATCGAATGAGTCGTAGTGATTCTCATTAATATTTGAAAGGTCGATGGCGAACTTATAAATCGTAGATTTTAGTGCCATATTGTCAATCTGCAGGAAGTAGGCTCGAGGGAGTTTAGAGCGGTCAAGAATTGCTTGTTAGCAAAACGTTCAGCTACCAAGTGTTAGAAAAAAAGAGTCTCAACGGAAATGAAAAAAGAGTCTCAACGGAAATGAAAAAAGAGTCTCAACGGAAATGAAAAAAGAGTCTCTGTGGTACGAATCGTGAGAATGAAATTGTCAGCCAATTCTCACGATCCATATTTCTTCAATGACAAATGCTGGTCTAACGGCGCTTTGATCCCCAGGGTACGCCCATATTTTTCTCTTTCACACGCTTAATGCCCTTGTATTTGAACTTCTGAACTCGCTTGCCTTCGTATGTTTCAGTCGTGAATATATTGCCCTTGGAGTCGGTTGCTATACTGTGAACTGCAAAAAACTGTCCAGGTTGGCGTCCGCCATCTCCAAAGCTTGTGAGTATCTCGAGTGAATCTCTATCCAGAATATAAACCTTCATGTTTTTGCCGTCAGCGACATACATGTATTTCTGAGCCTTGTCTTTTGAGAAGGCTATATCCCATACAGAACCATCTCCGAGGGTGAGAGGTGCAATAAATTTTTCTTTTACAAAGGTCCCGTCAGTTTTGAAAACTTGGATACGATCGTTGGCGCGATCGCAAACATAAACTAAGCCATCGTTAGAAGGATCGGCACAGTGAACAGGGTTCCGAAATTGTTGAGCTGGTGGATCTTCAGGGTTGTAACGGCCAATGTTAGCGTCATCGGGCTTGTTACCATATGCACCCCAGTAGCGTTTAAATTCCCCTGAATCTGCATCGAGAACCGCAACGCGTTTATTAGCATAGCCATCGGCTACATAAGCTTCATTTGCGCTAGGGTCGAATGAAATTTTTGCGACTCTACCAAAATTTGTCATGCTGTGACTATCGGTAGCTTGATCGGGTTTGCCCAGTTGCATGAGAAACTGTCCATCACGGGTAAACTTCAAAATGTGAGAATCATTACCGCCATTGCCACCGATCCAGATATTATCTTTGTGATCGAGTGTTAAGCCATGATTAGATGAAGGCCAGTCATAGTCGTCGTCAGGGCCGCCCCAAGAGTTGACTAGATTTCCCTCAGGATCAAACTCCAGAATGTTAGGTGCTGGTATGCAGCATTCAGCAGTTTTTGGATCTGTTGCAGCGCCAATTTCAGTTCGCTCATTGAAGCTGTTTCTTCGGTGAATCACATACACATGATCTCTTGAATCTACTCCGACACCAATCGCCGAACCCAGCACCCAATGATTGGGTAACGGTTGCGGCCAGTAAGGGTCGACTTCGAATGCCGGTGCTTTGACAGATGCAGCATGTGTCATGTTCGTCAGACCAAGAATCAGCAAAGCTGAAATGAGTAGTATTGGAAATCGTAGCAAGTATTTTGTGTCGTCTTGTTGAGCAGTTGTTGTCACTGTATGTCCCCTCTTATCCTTTATAGTGTTCTTTCGAGCAGATCCTCAATCAGTATACGCAGATGAATGCTGTCAGTATACTTTCCTTTCTTGCTCCAAAAAAACTGAATGGGTCCCATCGAAAATGAAGAAGCTCGACGGCTGCTGTACTGATAATAGTACTGACAACACGACTAGAAAAGTGACTCAGCACGTCCTGTCTCTATGCACATTGCTGATTTTGATTTTTGCCTCACTTGCTGACGCACATGAAATTCCAGAACGCGTGCAGACAAAAGTTCTGATCCATGAGGGGCCAGGAGAATTACGCGTGTTGATTCGCGTGCCTCTTGAGGCGATGAGAGATATTGATTTTCCAACTAAAGAACGTGGATATCTCGATTTGGAAAGAGCCGAGCCATTATTGCGCGACGCTATGATGCTCTGGGTTGTAGGTGAATTTGAGGTTTTTGAGAATGGTGTTGCGATGACGCCAACCTCCGATATTGCGATGAGAGTTTCTTTGCCTTCGGATCGGTCTTTTGAAAGAGCCGATACGGCCATTGCCCACATGGAACAGACATTAAATCCTGATACTCTAATATTCTGGCGCCAAGCGCTGCTTGATATTCAAGTAACCTACCAGATCCCAGCCAACACTAACCTTGTTAGTCGGGGCAAAGAAGCTGCCAATTTCTCAATAAACTCCGGCCTAGGGCATCTTGGGCAGCGCACTTCAACGTCTCTTGTTTTTATTAATCTTGAAAAAGAAGAGTTTTACTATGACTACACGGGTAGTCCGGGACTTTTGATTTTAGCGCCTGATTGGTATCAGGTTGCTGCTGAGTTCGTTAAGCGCGGTGTCTTTCATATCTGGGAGGGTATTGATCATATTTTGTTTTTGCTGTGTTTGATTTTGCCTTTAAGAAAAATACGTGCGTTAGTCTGGGTGATTAGCTCGTTTACGCTGGGTCATTCGATAACGCTTGTACTAGCAGCGCTAGGTATGACGCCCGATGCGCTTTGGTTTTCCGCGGTTATTGAGTTCTTGATTGCGCTATCAGTAATTATTATGGCACTGGATAACATACTGGTAAAACAGCATCGGCGTAGATGGTTGTATGGCTTGATTTTTGGTTTGATTCACGGCTTCGGTTTTTCCTTCGTACTGACAGAATCGCTGCAGTTTTCAGGTAACCATCTGTTAGTCGCATTACTTGGTTTTAATCTGGGGGTAGAAATAGGGCAGATAGTGCTTTTGCTAGTGATGTTACCTATCCTTGGATTAACTTTTCGGTACGTCAATGCTGGTCGGGCGCGATTGCCTAGGCCTTCAGTTATGACAGGGCTCGAAAATGAGATTGAAGAAACAAGTAGAAGTGATTTGCTCGTAGTCTGGGTTGTTTCAGCGATTGTTGCTCATGCAGCGCTACATTGGCTCGCGGATCAATGGGGTCTATTATCAGGGTACCTCTGATGCCAGAATCTTCCTGACTATGGCTAGTGTGGAATGATAAAGCTTTAAATTTCGCTCGAATCTTTTGCGCTTATTTTGTTGCAATTCTTGTTCGGCAGGGAGGCGTGAAAAATCCTGTTCATGCCACAAAAACAACTTATCACAATCTGGTTGCTCGTTCTGACGGGTAGACTCTAGCATGTAAAGACATTTGTCCGCGTAAGTCAGACCATCAATGATATTGGAGGTTACTTCATTTGGCGTGGTTTCTTCGGCAAATGAAGTGAGCGCGAAAAGACACGCAACAAAAACTACTAGCTTTCTGAGTATTGATAATAGGCAAGGCGGGCTCTCCCTGTCACGATTGTTTGTACCCTTCAATCTAGTCATCGATCTAATCATGAATGGATTCAACCTTAAAATTAAACAGGGTGTAGGTGTAAGAGATAATTGGACTTGCGATATTGAAAATACAATACGGTAAGTAGGCAAAAGTGCCGACGGCCAGCGTACTCGCCATGAAAGCGCCACAAGTGTTCCAGGGTATGAGTGCTGAAGTGGTGGTACCGTAGTCCTCTAATACCCTGGATAAATTCTTTGACTTAAGTTCCATCTCTTTGAATTTTTCACTGAACATTTGTGCTGGTAGGGCGATTGCAAGGTATTGATCTGACGCGATTAGATTAGCGCCAAGAGAAGTCAGTCCGGCGCGCCGCATGAGGCTGCCGCCACTCGTTACACCCAAGAGGAGGTATCGAACCAACACTTGCAAACAGCCAGATTTTTCTAACATACCGCCGAAGAACATTGCCGTCAGGATTAGCCAGACAGTATTGAGCATGCTCTCCATACCGCCTCGTGAGAGCAGTTCGTCCAACTGCATGTGTCCGGTAGTTGATGTGTAACCATTTGCGGCGGTGAGCCAGATGTTTTTTAAGGCGGTCAGTCCGGCAGAATCAGTACCGTCAGCGCTAGTCATAGCAGACTGTGTCATTATCCCCACGATCGCAGCGGCGATTGTGCCTGACAAAAGTGCTATTAATGCAGGGCGTCTGAGTAAAGCGAGCCCAAGCGTAACCATGACCGGAAGTATGAGCCAGACCGATAAGTTGAAATTCTGTTCGATCGCCTGCGAAATTGATGAGATTTGGGCTTGATCTATTTCAGAAGCATTGCTGTACGACTTAAATGCGAAAAAAATGAGAGCAATAATGATGGCTGGAATTGTGGTCCAAAGAAGATAGCGTATGTGTTCAAACAGATCTGTTTCTGAAACCGCAGCTGCAAGATTAGTTGTGTCCGAGAGAGGAGATAATTTGTCCCCAAAGTATGCGCCCGAAATAATGGCGCCGGCAGTCACTTCAATCGACATGCCTGCTGCTGATGCGATACCTATAAGTGCGACGCCGACCGTGCCCGCCGTAGTCCATGAACTTCCTATAGATACCGCAACAATTGCACAAATAATGACAGTCGCAACATAAAATATTTCCGGTGCGATGATTTGTAAACCCCAGTAAATTAGGAAAGGCACGGTTCCTGACAGCATCCAAACCCCAACCAACATGCCAACCATTAGCAGTATGAAAATTGCTGGCAAGGCTTTACTAATTCCTATTGCCGTGGCTTTCTCGAGCTGACTCCAATTAACGCCTTGCTTAACACCAACAGCGCCAGCGGTAATTCCAGCCAGAAGCAGAGCAATTTGTCCTGGACCCCCGGTGGTGGAATCACCGAAAAGAAGTATCGAGGTAGTTAGAGTAACGACGAGGAAAATTACGGGTGCCAACGCTAGGTACACCGGCGGTAGCGAAGGCGCGATCTCAGATTTTTTTGTCATTTATTATTACCTGGGATAAGTACGTTACTGTTTAATAGATTTAGCAGGCCAATAATCTAGCCCAATCTTACAGAGAATAACACTAATAGCGGTGTAGGGTTTGCGTTGCAATCGGGCAAATGAGAAAGTACCAGCGATAAAAATTTTTAAGAGAGATGCTCGATCAAATGAAGGTAATCACTATTAGGACAAACAAAGCGCTTCAGTCAGGTGATTTTAAGCTAGGGAGATTTAAAGCGCAGTCAAGCTTGCTGTTAAAGGTTTTGCTGTGCACCCTAGCCGTTATGACGGCTGGGTGCAGTGAGCCAAAAGAGCCCTCAGACAAGAATGCAATGAGTGAGGAATCTGTTTCTACTCCTGCAGATCTCGTGCTTAGTGGTGGCAAGGTTGTCACCGTGGACGATAAGTTAGGGACTCAGGAAGCTATCGCGGTAACGGGACACGTTATTACAGCAGTAGGTACCAACGAAGAAATAAAGTCGTATATCGGACCAGAGACAAAAGTGATAGACCTAAAGGGAAAAATGGTTATTCCTGGTTTTATTGAGGGTCATGGGCATTATCTAGGTTTAGGGCGTGCAAGACAGATCCTCGACTTGAGTACCGCGAAAAATTGGAATGATATCGTGAACCAAGTGGCTGTTGCCGTTGACTCGGCTCAGCCGGGCGAATGGATATTCGGTCGTGGTTGGCATCAAGACAAGTGGGATAGCTTACCAGCTAAGAGTGTAGATGGCGTACCTCTCAACGATAGTCTCAATGCAATAGCGCCTGACAATCCGGTTTATCTCGGGCACGCAAGTGGGCATGCAGCTTATGCGAACGACGCCAGTCTTATAGCTGCAGGCGTTGATGACAATACTGCTGACCCAGAGGGAGGCATGATTGTTCGCACAGAAGACGGTAGAGCGACAGGTCTTCTGCGCGAGAATGCTCAGGATATTGTTGAAGTTGCGATAGACAAATATCAATCTCGCTTGACTCCCGAGGAAAATGATCAATTACAGCGAGAACGCGTTCGACTTGCTGGCCAGGAGTCTCTCTTTTTTGGCATTACATCATTTCATGACGCTGGTGCTTCTTTTGAAACAATTGATTTTTTCAAAAAGCTGGAAGATGAAGGCAACTTACCTGTTCGTCTTTATGTGATGGTGCGTAGAGAATCTAACGAGGTTCTGGCTGAAAAGTTGCCTGAATACCGAATGGTTGCAGAAGGGAATGATTTTTTGACGGTTCGATCCATCAAACGTCAAATTGACGGTGCGCTCGGCGCACATGGAGCCTGGTTATTGGAGCCCTATGAAGATTTGCCGAAGACAGCGGGACTAGTACTTGAGCCAGTAGCTGATATTGAAGCGACGGCTGAATTAGCAGTGACTCACGGTTTTCAAGTGAATACTCATGCCATCGGCACCAGAGCTAATCGCGAAACACTCGATATTTACGAACGCACTTGGCAAAAAATGGAAGCAGATGGCAGCAAGCTTAGATGGCGGGTAGAGCATGCACAGCATATCGATCCAGATGATGTGCCGCGCTTTGGAAAATTAGGTGTGCTGCCGATGATGCAGGGTGTGCATGCGACTTCCGACGGTCCATGGATTCCCTCAAGGCTTGGAGAGGAGCGGACCGCCGTGACTTCTTATCCCTGGCGTGATCTTATCGAAACCGGAGCAATCATTGGTAACGGCACCGATGTGCCCGTTGAACCTGTGAGTGCTATAGCATCCTATTACTCCAGTGTTTCAAGAATGACGAATAAGGGCGAGCGGTTTCACCCCAAACATGTCATGACTCGTATGGAAGCATTGCAAAGCTACACGATTAATAATGCTTATGCCGCATTTGAGGAAGATATAAAAGGTAGCCTAGTACCGGGAAAACTTGCGGATATCGTTGTGCTTTCCCAAAATATCTTAGAAGTAGAAGAAAGCCAGATTCCAGCCACCGAGGTTCTATATACGATCTTGGGCGGCGAGATAAAATATCAGAAATGATTTGAGGAGAATTTTAATGAACCGAATGTTGGGGAAACCTATTGCGATACTGATCTGTGCGTTGCTCACCGTCGTGCCGCTATCGCTTTTCGGCGAAAACCATGCGCCGAATCCATATAAGACGATTGATGGCTGGGCGAAATTGCCAGATGGTCGGGAATGGGGGGCGACCAGCGCAATTTATCCCGCAAATGACGGGAAACACATCTGGATTGCTGACCGCTGTGGCGCAAATAGCTGTGTCGAAAGTAACGTTGATCCTGTTGTTCTATTTAGCCAAGATGGCGAAGCAGTGTTGAGCTTCGGTGCGGGCATGATCGCTTGGCCGCACGGCCTATACGTTGATGCTGATGATAATGTTTGGGTCGCAGATGCGGTAGGTTATGCGGCGGTGCCTAAAGGTTGGGGACACGTTATCTACAAATTTAGTCCTAAAGGTGAGCTGTTGATGACCCTGGGACAAAAAGGTAAAGCTGGTAGTGGTAAGAAGAAGTTTCGCAAGCCATCAGATATGCTCGTTGCACCTAATGGGGACATATTCGTCGTAGACGGACATGGCTCTTCACCTAAAGAAAAGGTTAACAACCGAGTTGTGAAGTTTAATTCAGAAGGGAAGTTCCTGATGGATTGGGGTTCTAGCGGCTCTGGCGATGGTGAGTTTAAGGACCCGCACGCGCTGGCGATGGATTCAACAGGTAGACTGTTCGTGGGTGACAGAGGTAATAGCCGCATCCAGATTTTTGACCAGATGGGTAAACACCTCGCAACCTGGGCTCAGTTCGGTAGGCCAAGTGGCTTATTCATTGATAAGAATGACGTTCTCTATTCTGCAGACTCTGAATCAAACATGAGAAGAAATCAGGGCTACCAACGTGGTATACGTATCGGTAGTGTCAAGGATGGCTTTGTAACTTCGTTTATCCCAGATCCTGAGCCCGATCCTGACAACACAGGAACTAGCGCGGCTGAAGGCGTGGCTGTGGATTTATTCGGTAATATTTATGGCGCTGAAGTCGGCCCCCGCACCGTGAAAAAATATGTGTTGAATTAACGGAGCCAGCTCTGGAAGTTAGCGCTAGAAAAACGAGCGCTACACAAAATAGGTACTGAAAATTTTAGTACTTCAAATATAAATCGAGGAAAGTTAGATGAGTTATTCCGTAATCCTAAACCTGGCGGTGTTCGTTGGCTTGCTTTACGCGCTGATGAACCTCGCCAGTAGAGGTTTCAGTCTCTCGCAGCGTGTCTTGGCGAGTCTAGTCATCGGCGCTTTGTTAGGGCTAGTATTCCAATTAATTTACAGCGGTGACTCAGCTGTGATAGAGGAAACGCTGGCATGGAGCAACATTGTTGGTAGCGGCTACGTCAGTCTGTTAAAAATGATCATTATGCCCTTGATCTTAGTGTCTATGATCGCCGCAGTGGTGAAGATGGATGAGATATCGACGCTAGGAAAAATAGGCGGGACCGTAGTTGCCATTCTCATAGGCACCACCATGATCTCCGCAATCATGGGTATAGCCGTTGCGAATATCTTTGGCTTGAGTGCAGAAGGTCTAACTAACGGTGCCAGAGAGCTTGCGCGTGCTGACGTATTGCAGTCTCGTCAGGGCGTCGTGACTGACCTCAGTTTTCCGAAAATCATACTTAGTTTTATCCCTCAAAATATTTTTAGTGACTTGTCGGGTGCACGCCCAACCTCAATAATTGCTGTTGTTATTTTTGGAATTCTTACAGGCATCGCCGGACTTCAAGTTACTCGGGACGAACCAGAACAGGGGCTAAAGTTTCGTGCATTTATGGAAACTGCGCAGACAGTAGTCATGAAGCTTGTTCGCCTGGTGATAAATCTAACGCCATACGGAGTGCTTTCGTTAATGATGAAAGTAACAGCTGGCTCAAATGGAAGTGACATCCTGGACCTGCTGAGCTTTATTGTTGCATCGTATGTGGCCATTGCCTTGATGTTTGTCGTGCATGGATTGCTGCTGACAGGCTTTGGTATCAACACCATAGGTTATTTCAAGAAAATATGGCCGGTACTGACATTTGCCTTCACCTCCAGGAGTTCGGCAGCAACGATTCCACTTAATGTAGAAACTCAGATAAGAGATCTGAAAAATCATCCTACCATTGCAAATTTTTCTGCGACTTTTGGTGCTTCCATTGGCCAGAACGGTTGTGCAGGAATTTATCCCGCAATGCTAGCGACCATGATTGCACCCTCGATGGGTATAGATCCGCTGGACCCAACCTTTGTGATTACGTTAATTGGTGTAATTGCTATTAGTTCTTTCGGTATTGCTGGTGTTGGAGGTGGCGCAACCTTTGCTGCACTGATGGTGCTTCCGGCGATGGGTTTGCCTGTCGTTTTAGTCGCACTGTTGATCTCAATTGAACCATTAATCGATATGGCAAGAACAGCGTTGAATGTGAATGGTTCAATGACCGCAGGCACCATTACAAACCGTATACTGCAATTGGAACCTATAAAGGACGAGCAGGAGGAGGCCGCAGCAACGGTAACCAGTTGACCACCGATAGGTTAGGTTATTTTCTACCGTAGATATGACTTAAATCTTTTTGCAAAAAAATGTTATAAAAAGATGTTATATAAATGTCACGTAAGTAAATGAGTTTCTATGAAAGATATCCGCAAGGGAAAATTATGAAAAAGGGTAGTGTATTAATAAGTTCATCAATGTTGCTGTTATCGGTTCTCACAACGACTGTCTCGATATCTGCAGCAGCAGATGTTATTCGGCATCCGTTGCCTAATAACAATAAATTTCCGATCGCCTCGGCTGTCGAAGTGCCAGCCGGGAACTCGATTGTTTTCCAAAGTGGAACTATTCCTGGACCCGCCAATGCTGAAGCCGAGCGGGGTACGCCAGCTTATTTTGGCGATACTAAAGCTCAAACAATTTCCGTGTTTGAACGCATTAAGGTGAATCTCAAGCGTCAGGGAATGGAAATGGGCGATATCGTCAAATTGACCGTATTTCTTGTGGGCGACCCCGCTATGGGTGGGAAAATGGATTTTGGTGGGTTTATGGAAGCCTATACTATGTATTTTGGCACCAAAGAGCAGCCAAACCTGCCGGCACGTTCCGCCGTTCAGGTTGCGGGTCTTGTGCAGCCATTGATGTTCGTTGAAATTGAAGCGATCACGGTCCGTAAAGACAAAATGATGTAGAGAATCTACATCATGAGAGTAAGGATTATCAAGAATCTGGTATGATCCGCAGCCAGCAGCCTTTCGGGGCTACTGGCTTTTTTGTGTCTGTGCATTTAGTAAGCGTTAAAACGTATGCCAGAACTGATATGTCCGAACTAATATGTCAGGACAAAAAGGCAAACCAGCGCAATCAACAAGATAAGTGGGTAAAAGAATAATGGCTATGAATTTCCTAGAATCAATCCGGTCTGGCCTCGCTTTACTTTTAAAGGCAACTGGAACAATGGTGTTTCTGATGGTTAATGCCATTGCCATTAATCAGGCCGTTGCAGCTAATGCGCCAACCATTACAAAAAATGGCATGGTGGTATCAGCGAACAATATTGCCTCGCAGATAGGCGCAGATGTTTTGAAAGATGGCGGTACGGCAGTTGATGCAGCCGTTGCAACGGCGTTTGCCCTCGCCGTAACACATCCAACAGCGGGCAACATCGGCGGTGGTGGCTTTTTAATCCTTCGACCTGCAACAGGCGATCCTGTTGCCTACGACTTCAGAGAGGTCGGTCCCAGCGGTTCCCATGCTGAAATGTGGTTAGTAGACGGGGAATACAGTTTTCAAAAGCACCACCTGAGCTATCAATCGGTTGGTGTCCCTGGGACCGTGAAGGGGCTTTATCTTGCTTGGCAAGAACATGGCAAGCTACCGTGGAAGCGATTGGTAAAACCTGCTGTTCAACTGGCCAAGAAAGGTTTCGTCGTGACCGATGGTCTTGCAAAGTCGCTCAAGCGCGCTATGCCCCGACTCGAACGTTACCCGACGTCTAAAGCGCAATTCACCAATAAAGGAAAATCTTTTGAAGCAGGCGATATTCTGCGCCAGGGTGACCTCGCTAAGACACTCGCCCGTATTGCCACTAAAGGCCCTGATGGCTTTTATAAGGGTAAGACAGCCGAGTTGATAGTGAAAGAGATGAAGGCTAATGGCGGCTTGATCACCCTTGAGGATCTTGCGAGCTATGAGGCAAAGAAGCGCAAGCCTGTCATTGGTAGTTACCGAGGTTATGAGATTATTTCGATGCCACCACCTAGTTCGGGTGGTACAGCTTTAATTGAAATGTTGAATATATTAGAAGGCTTTGACCTTACTGAATCTGGTTTTGGAACAACCAAAACGCTTCACAATATGACTGAATCAATGCGTCGTGCCTACGCTGACAGAGCCAAATTTATCGGTGATCCTGATTTTAACACCGATATGCCAATTGATCGGTTGATTTCTAAGGGCTACGCAGAACAATTGAGAAGTACGATTAACCCGAATAAGGCGTCTATTTCAGACCCAAATGCTTTCAACTTGCAGAAAGAGAGTCCAGAAACGACACATTTTACCGTGGTTGATAAGGATCGTAATGCGGTATCGTTGACCTATACGTTGGAATGGGGTTATGGCTCTGGCATCGTGGTAACCGGTGGCGGATTCTTGTTGAATAACGAAATGGGCGATTTCAATGCTGGACCTGGTTTAACAAACTCTCAGGGGCTCATTGGTACACCAGCCAACCTTGCCGAGCCTGGCAAGCGAATGCTTTCGAGCATGACGCCAGCGATTGTTGCAAAGGATGGCGAGTTGTTCATGACTTCAGGCACACCTGGTGGTCGTACAATTATCAATACAGTGATGCAGACTATATTGAATGTGGTCGACCACGGTATGAATGCGCAGGCTGCGGTAGATGCAGGTAGAATTCACCACCAGTGGTTACCTGACGTTCTGCGTTACGAAAATCAAACCTTCTCGATGGATTCACTTAATGCGCTGGAGGCCATGGGACACGAATTAAAAGTCCGCACAAACCAAGGCTCAGCAGAGGTTATCGTCGTTAACAAGGAAACTGGTTCGTTAGAAGGTGGCGTTGATCGACGCCAACCAGATGGCGGCGTCGCGGGGCACTAGGTCTGAATCAGAGATAAAAACGGAAGTGAAACAGCAAATTTACCTCTGTTAGTCGATGGGTCACATGCTTTTGCGGCTCGCTAATCGCCAATAACACCACTCAAAACGACTCGTTAGAGTATTGATAAGACCAGTAGGTCAACAAACTAAGACATTCTGCGACTAATATCGAATTGCTATAATGATTCGGTTGATCATTCCAATGACTATGTCAATGCAAAGAGAGAATCACCATAATTTGTTCTTGTGAATAATAAAAACAGCCCAGCCCCAATAGAATCAATTGATCGTTGCATGATCAAGGATCGATTTCGCCTGCAACAAAAGCTCAAAGGCAGGCGCTCCAAAAACGACAAAGACAATTCGAAACAAGGGTCCTTGCTTACAAAATCTATTGCTCTGGCCGAAAAGAGGTTAGCCCAGCTACCGAAGCCGACATTTCCCGAGAACTTGCCAGTAAGCCAGCGACTAAAAGAACTGCAAACTGCTATCTCAGAAAACCAGGTGATCATTGTGGCTGGGGAAACGGGCTCTGGCAAAACAACTCAGCTGCCAAAAATTTGCTTGTCATTAGGGCGAGGAGTTTATGGTGCTATTGGCCACACCCAGCCAAGAAGAGTTGCAGCGAGAACAGTCGCTCATCGCATAGCGGAAGAATTGAATGTTTCCCTTGGAAAATCTGTTGGCTATCAAGTCAGGTTTACAGATCAATCGACGGAAGAATCTCATATCAAAGTGATGACCGACGGAATTCTGTTAGCTGAAACCAGGACGGACAAATTACTCGAAAAATATGACACGATTATAATTGATGAGGCTCACGAGAGAAGCCTGAATATCGATTTCCTCATGGGGTACTTGAAACAAATTCTACCAAGAAGACCAGACTTAAAAGTTATTGTCACTTCAGCAACAATTGATGTCGAGCGATTCTCCCAACACTTCAATAATGCGCCGGTTGTCGAAGTTTCAGGGCGAACATTTCCAGTTGATGTTCATTACCGCGCGGCGGAATCGAGAGAGAAAGATCGCGATAGCGATGAGGTGCTGAATCAGGGGATATTAGATACGCTGCGTGAGATTGAGCATCTAGAACGAGGTGCAAAGTCCGCGGGCGATGTTCTTGTGTTTCTCGCAGGTGAGCGAGAAATCAGAGATGTGGCGCACGAAATCAGAAAGTCTGATTTAAAAAGCGTCGAAGTACTTCCGCTTTACTCCAGACTTAGTATTGCAGAACAAAATAGAGTGTTTCAGAAACATACTGCGCGGCGTGTGGTGTTAACAACTAATGTAGCTGAAACGTCGTTGACAGTGCCTGGTATACGTTATGTGATAGATCCGGGGTTTGCCAGAATCTCCAGGTACAGTGTTCGTTCGAAAGTTCAACAATTACCTATCGAGCCAATTTCTCAGGCCAGTGCAAATCAAAGAAAGGGACGCTGTGGTCGCGTAAGTCACGGTATCTGTTTTAGGTTGTATTCTGAAGAAGATTTCCTCTCTAGACCTGAATTTACCACGCCCGAAATACTCCGGACTAACCTTGGCGCGGTTATTTTGCAGATGTTAAATTTGAAGCTAGGCAACATCAATCAGTTTCCCTTCATTGAGCGTCCGGAACAAAGACAGATCAATGATGGCTACCAGTTGCTGTTTGAGTTGCAAGCGGTAGACGAAAGAAAGAATATCTCGCGTATTGGCCGAGATATGGCGAGATTTCCCATTGACCTAAAACTCGCCCGCATGCTTCTTGCCGCGGGGAAATCAAATTGCCTAAATGAAGTTTTGATTGTTGTCAGTGCAATGGCAGCTCAGGATCCGAGGGAAAGACCCCATGAAAAACAACAAGCAGCGGACCAGAAACACCGGGAACACTGGCATGAGCAGTCTGACTTTCTGGCATTTGTTAATCTTTGGAAGTTTTATGAGGAACAACGCCAGGCGCTCAATCAAAATCAATTGAGAAAATTTTGTAAGTCGAATTTCCTCTCATATATGCGGATGCGAGAGTGGCGCGAGAATCACAGGCAATTGGTGATATTAAGCCGTGAAATGAAGCTCAAAGAAAATACTACAGCCGCTGAGTATGAGACAGTACATCAGGCTTTGTTGGCGGGTTTGTTAGGGAGTATTGGTGAGAAAACCAGTGAATCCGAATATCTTGGTGCCCGTAATCGCAAGCACTTCATATTTCCTGGGTCCTCGCAATTTAAACGTAAACCCAGGTGGATAGTGTCAGCAGAACTCGTTGAAACAACTCGGTTGTTTGCGCGAACAGTTGCTCAAATTGATAACAGCTGGATTGAGCCGTTGGCGCTCCACCTCGTAAAAAGACACCATCAGCAAGCCCATTACGATGTTAAAAGATCCCAGGTAATGGCCTACGAAGAAGTCATGTTGTATGGCGTCACAATCGTTAAAAAAAGATTGGTTGACTACGGTTCAATTGATTCAGATAAAGCACGCCATTTGTTTATTCAGGAAGGCTTGGTTGAACGAAACCTAAATTCTAAAGCAGGCTTCTATCGGCATAATTGCAGGCTGATTGATGATATCGAAAAACTTGAATCCAAATCGCGCCGTCGCGATATCCTGGTGGATAACCACACGCTCTTTCGTTTTTACGATGAGCGTATTCCAGCCGGAATCAGTAGTTTTATTCAACTAGATGAATGGCGAAAAAAAATAGAGATAGAACAGCCGAAATTGTTGTTTCTACAACGCGATGAATTGATGCAGCAACAGCCCGCCATCTCTTCAATGGAGTTTCCTGATGAATTAGCACTTGCAGACACTCGGCTGAAAATTAAGTACCATTTTGACCCCCAACATGAAGATGATGGCGTTAATCTGAATGTCCCTGTTTCTTTGCTGCGTGAAGTTTCGTCTGAACAATTGGATTGGCTCATACCAGGCCTTTTGAAAGAAAAAAGCCTTGCGTTGATGAAGTCACTGCCTAAGTCAATTCGAAAGAATTTTGTTCCAGCTCCGGACTACCTGGAGAAAGTACTGCCCTTGCTTGAATATGACGGCAGAGCATTAACCATTGTACTGGCTGAAAAGCTGTTCAAGGTTTCTGGGGTCAAAGTGGAACCTTCAGCCTTCGAGACCAGTTTGTTAAGCCAGCATCTGCGGATGAATATCAAGGTTATCGGTGAAAAAGGGAAAGTGTTGGGTGGTGGCCGGGACCTAGCGGAGCTACAAAAAGAATATGCTCAGCAAGCTGCCACCGTGTTTCGTCAGCGTGCTAGCCATGATCTAGAGATTTCCGGAGCTGTATCATGGGTTTTTGGTTCTATTCCTGAAGCAGTTGATTTGGCGCAAGGGAAAATCTCAATGAAGGGATATCCAGCAATCGTAGATCACATAGACGCTGTATCTCTTGAAATCTTGGATAGCCATACTCAGGCGCAAAAACTATCAGCATATGGGATTCTTCGTCTTACCATGTTGGCTTTAAAGGACCAGAAAAAATATATCGAGAAGAACATACCGGGATTTGAAAAGTTCGCCCTTTTCTATGCCACCAGAGGGCCGCGAAAAGAACTATTAGATGCACTGGTGACAGCTATATTTAGATTCGTGTTTATTGAGAACAAACCCGAGGTCCGAAATGAGGCAATGTTCAATGAGCGACTCAGTGAGAAAACGTATCTGATCGATATGATGAATCGAGTTGCAGGGCTAATTTCCCAGATCTTGAAATTGACCCTGGATATTGAACAACGACTTGCGGATGGCGGGTCAAATACAACCCAGTTTGCTTTTCAAGACATGCGCGTTCAACTGAACGAACTGTTAGGTCAGGACTTTTTAGGTTCTATTTCTCTTGCTTGGCTGGAACAGTTTCCGCGGTATTTACAAGCAATTCAGCATCGACTTGAGAAAATTGGGCAAGCGATGGATAAAGATGCCGCTTCAACAGAAACAGTTGCAAGATATTGGTCGATGTACCGGTCACATATTGCGCAAGATAGTGAAATTGCATTGCGTTCGGCAGAGGCTATTGAGTTTCGCTGGATGATTGAGGAGCTTCGGGTATCCTTGTTTGCACAACGCTTGGGAACAAAAATGCCCATATCTGAAAAACGAATTCAGAGAGCATGGGATAAACTTGCTTGAGACCATTTCAGAGAATGAAACAAACTTAGGGTTGTAAGGGTATTAAAGGAAGCTTTAGATGAGATGTAATAACACGATTGGCTTAGGAAATATCATGCTCCTAAAAAAAATGGTGGTTTTGGTTCTGCTTACGTTTTCCGTACAACCGGCGTTGGGTGCCTCAAGCGAGGCGGCTGGCAATAACGACGTCGATATTTCTGATCAAATTACTGAGGATCTATCATCGGATAATGATGGAGACCCATTTCGTAGTATCAACAAGGTGACCCATAGTTTTAATAGTGTTGTTGACAAAATACTACTTCGTCCGTTGGCCAAAGGTTATAAAACGATCACGCCGAGATTTATGCAATCAGGCGTTCGGAACTTATTTGCAAATCTGGGAGATGTGAATAATTCAGTCAACAATCTGTTGCAGGGGAAAGTAAAAGCGGGTGTCAGCGACGTAGGCCGAATTCTTGTTAACACTACCGTCGGCATAGGTGGGCTAATCGATCCAGCATCATCGGTAGGGTTGACTCGTCATAATGAAGATTTTGGACAGACTTTAAGAAAGTGGGGGGTGCCTAAGGGGCCATATCTTGTGATTCCTTTTCTTGGTCCTAGCACGCTCACCGATTCCGTCGCTCGCCGTTTAGACCCTGTTTTTGATCCCGTTCGTTACTTGTACCCTGTCGATCACAGAAATATTATTTTTGGTGTCAATGCGGTTGTTAGCAGGAGTGAATTCTTAGCTGCGGAGGAGGTCGTCTTCGGAGACGAGTACATTTTTTATCGAGAGGCCTACTTGCAACGCCGGGAGTATTTAGCCAAGGACGGCAAAGTTGAAGATGCTTTTGATGATTTTTAATGGCAGTTGAGAATTCCCTCTAGTTAGCCTCGGTAAATGCTTGTAAACATTAATCTTTGAGGTTAAAGTCGCACCGCGATTTTGACTGTATCATTGATCGTCTTGTGAGCGTTGCCAATGCATGTGGGAAGTAGTGGTTTTAGGTTCTTTGTGGATTTTACTATCGCCAGTTTAGAAAAAACACGCAGCCCCGGGCTGCGGCAAACCAGTCTTCTGGGACGTGACGCTCTGCCCACGGCCTATGCTTCTATACCCCCATATTTCGTTCCAATTCCCAAGCTTCAATCTATTCTTCCTAACTATTCAGCCCAAAATCGGTTCCAACATCATGCATCCAGCTGAGAACGCCAGTAGCGAGTCGTTTGAGCGCGATCAACTCGCCGGAAGACGTGTTCAGGAGAATTTGTTACCTCGCTCTGGAGTCCAGTTTGGTGCCCTGAGGTTCGATTACAGAATATTCCCCTCTTTGGTCCTGAGTGGCGACTCCGTAGAATATATCGAGTTGGCGGATGGCCGGGTGCTCTTTTATATGGCAGATGTGTCTGGTCATGGTGCCGCGGGTGCCCTTGTCTCAGTGCTCGTTAAGGGCATTACCTTTGGACTGTTACCCGATATTGAAGAACGCAAGCTACAAAATCCTGCTGAAGTGCTCGAAGCATTTAACCGCGCGATACGGAAATTTGACATTGAACAGCACGTTACAATGTTTCTTGGTTTACTAGATCCGAAAAATAAATTGTTACATTTCAGTAACGCCGCACATTTTCCTGCTACTATTTTTATAACGGGTCAAGCTTTGGATTATCTGGAATTGGGCAGTCTGCCTCTGGGTATGTATCAAGCCCCTGGGTATGTGAGCAAGGAGATAAACCTACCGGATGAGTACAGCATTGTTATGTTTTCCGACGGAGTGTTGGAAATTATGGCTCAAGCTACCATTCAGGATAAGGAAGAACACCTAAAGATGCTGGTAAAATCAGGTATGAGAGATGTTGACTCTCTTGTTAATGAACTAGGGATTGATGGCGCACTAAATGCGCCTGACGATATTGCATTATTTACCATAACGTCCAGTCGACGTTAAGTAGCGGGGATCCCAAATATTATGGGTACTATTCTCTTTGCAGAAATAGATAACGTGCAAGTTTTGAAGTTTGTAGGCGATGTGAGAGTGACATTAGGTCCTACAATCTCGAATTACCTCGATGGTATCGGTAAAAATGGTCACCTTAAATCGATAGTAATTGATTTAACTGAGACGACCTGTATCGATAGCACTAGCCTTGGATTATTAGCCAAAATCTCACTACACTCGCAGGAAGCTTTAAAGGCGCTGCCTACAATAGTTTCTACCAATGATGATGTAACACGTATATTGACCAGTATGGGGTTTGAACGTGTGTTTTTAATTGTTGAGGATACCGATGTTTGTTGTGAACAAATGGGCGAACTACCTGAAGCTATCGTTAGTGAGTCAGAGCTTCGTGAGCAAGTGCTCGAAGCGCATCGGGTATTGATGAAATTAAGTAAAAGTAATGAAATGAAATTCAAAGAGTTGGTGATCGCACTTGAAAGAGAGCAAGCTAATTGTGATCAAAGCTCAAATGAAGAGTCAAAGGAAACGCCTAATCAAGAGTCGACGCGCTACGCTCACGGCCGTTAATTAATTGCCCATTTCCTCAAATGAAGGCCTCAACAGAAGCCCTCAACTGAAAGTCTCAATTGAAGCCCAGAACAAAAGTCCGCAACACAAGCCTTCGGCTTAAGCTTGTAAATTAGGTTAAGAACTCTTTTCTTTTGCGCTAATCTTGGTTTTGATAAATTCAGAGTGTGAAAGGTGTAATAGCCCGGATACTTTTCGAATGAATTGCTCTTCATACTTATCCAGCCTGCCATCAGCGAAAGCAACCAGCCACAAGTTTTCTACCAATGTGTTTTTGTCTTCATGCGCGTAGTGCTCGTTGACCAATTTTGTGAATTGGAAGAGATCGTTAGCCTCCTCAGAACCGCTTTCAGCAAAGGATACTAGAGCTGCGATCTCTAGTTCAGATAAGTCGAAGGTGTCCCTTAACATCGCGATGATGAGCGCTCGCTCAAGTTCGTCTTCGTCAAAGTCTGATTTTGCAAGTTCTATCAACAACGCTGCAGTAGCGTATTCGATTGTATGTTTAGTATCCGTTGATGCTTTGGGATCGAGGTTCTCGGCAAAAAATTTCTTTAAGTCTTTTAGCATGGTAATTATCTGGTCATCATGTTGGTGAAATAACAGCTAGCCTAATCCAGCCAGTGTAACGCTCTCTGCAATCAAGTCCAATTTTGCCTCTTCATTAAACATATGGCCACTAAGGTGGCGTCGGAATGTTCTGGCGCCAGGTTGGCCAGTGTAGAATCCTAAAAGATGTTTAGCCATGTGTTTCAGCGCAACACCGTTTGATATTTGTGAAGCCATATACTCGGTGTAGGCTCGCAACACCTCAGCTCTTTCGCTCATAGTGTCCACTGCTTGGGCTTTTGAATCATCCAGTTGCTGGTCAATTCTAGCCAGAATAAACGGATCGCTGTAGGGCGCTCTACCGAGCATAACGCCATCAGTTTTTTGAATGAGAGCGACTGCATCGGTCTCATGCTTGATGCCACCGTTAAGTAAAAACTGACAATCTGGAAATGCTTGTTTTATCCGATAAACGAATTCGTATTTTAGAGGTGGGATTTCACGATTTTCTTTGGGCGATAGCCCATCCAGAATGGCCTTTCTCGCGTGGACAATAAAAACTCGACAGCCCGCAGACCTAACGATGCGAATGAACTCTTTGAAATCCTCGTAGTCCTCTGGTCTTTCGATTTGTCCATCTCGTTTAAATTGGGTGCCAATTCTGCACTTAACGGTTACCGGTATTGTCGTTGATCGTTGCATCGCGGCAACACACTCACCGACGAGTTCTGGTTCGCGCATCAAACATGCGCCAATACCTCCCACTTGGACTCTATCACTTGGGCAGCCGACATTTAGGTTAACCTCTTGATATCCAGCCTGTTCAACCATCTTGGCGCATTCAGCGAGTGCCAAGGGGTCGGAGCCGCCAAGTTGTAAAGCCGCAGGTTCATCTCCGCCATGTTGAAGAAAGTAAGCAGCTTTGGCTGTGCCATGCAGCAGCGCTCCCGTTACTATCATTTCCGAATAAAGCAGTGTCGAAGGTGATATGAGTCTGAGTAGATATCTACAGTGTCGATCAGTCGCTCCCATCATCGGTGCTACGCTGAGGGTGCGGTCAGGCGTGCTGAAAGTGTCTAGCGTCGGAGCAGGGGACTTGGTTGGAGATGGATTTTGTAACATAACTGGTGTGATTGATTAATCTTCAGGGGTTAATAGTGTAACATTTGTCGCCCTTTGTGGATGCGCAATAGCGAATGTTCTGCACTCTATGTTTTGTAACTTACGTGCTGAACTGCCCAGTCAACCTGATAAACGAAATAATGGTAATTAAATGAAAGTACGTACAAGGGTAGCACCTTCGCCAACCGGTGATCCGCATGTTGGAACCGCCTATATGGCATTGTTTTGTCGAGCACTGGCTCATCAGCATGGCGGTGAGTTCATTCTGAGGATTGAAGATACTGATGCAGTCAGAAGCACACCTGAATCCGAAGCAGTTATTCTTGATTCATTGAAGTGGTTGGGATTGAACTGGGACGAGGGTCCTGATTGCGGTGGACCCTATGGTCCATACAGGCAAAGTGATCGGAAGCATATTTATGGCCAGTATGCTGATCAATTAGTTGAGGAGGGTAATGCCTTCCCTTGTTTTTGCACTTCAGATCGGTTGTCAGAAATGAGAGGGGAGCAGATGAAGCTAGGAAAGACCGCAAGATATGACGGTCGCTGCCTTTCTCTATCAAAACAAGAAGTAGATAATCTGTTGGCTGATGACACGCCCCATGTCATCAGAATGAAAGTTCCGGCGGAAGGTACTTGCATTGTTCATGATCGGTTGCGCGGTGAGATAGAAATAGATTGGTCGCAGATCGATATGCAGGTATTGATGAAAACCGATGGCAATCCAACTTATCATCTAGCGGTTGTTGTTGATGACCATCTGATGGAAATCTCCCACATTATTCGGGGCGAAGAGTGGATTAATTCCGCGCCTAAACATATTTTGCTATACCAATATTTTGATTGGCAGATGCCTGAGTTAATTCATATGCCCTTGCTGAGAAATCCAGACAAGAGCAAGTTAAGCAAGAGAAAAAATCCCACCAGTATTCGATTCTACAAGGACATGGGCTTTCTCCCTGAGGCAGTGGTGAATTATCTGGGAATGTTGGGTTGGAGCATGCCTAATGGGGAAGAAAAATTCTCCTTAGATGACATGATAAAGCAATTCGATGTTGACCGAATTTCTCTCGGCGCGCCTGTCTTTGACATTGAAAAGCTCAAATGGTTAAACGGGAGATGGCTTCGTGAAGAATTAACCGATGATCAGCTGGCCGACAAGCTTATTGAGTGGTCGTTTAATCGTGAAACGTTATTGAAGGTAATCCCGCTCATTAAAGAGAGGGTGGATGTCTTTTCAGAAGTCGCGCCAATGTCAGCATTTTTATTTGAAGGCATGTTTGATCTTGACGAGTCTTCATTTTCCAGCGTGAAAAATTTAGAGTTAGATCAGATTAAGCTGGTTCTTCAATTTTCACTTTGGCGCTTAGAAGCTCAAACAGATTGGAGCGGAGAGAGCTTGAATAAGCTGTTTGTACAACTAGCGGAACAACTTGAGCTGAAAATCAGGGATGTACTTGCGCCAATATTTATCGCCGTTTCGGGTAAGCCCGTATCGCCGCCACTATTTGATTCAATGAGTTTACTCGGTGCGGATATGACTCGCGCCCGTGTTCGCCATGCGCTGAATGCGCTCGGCGGCATTTCTAAGAAGCAGCTAAAGAAGTTGGACAAACAATATGCGGTTTTGGGAAGGTGAACGAGTCGTTAAAGAAGCCAAGGGTGATTTTTTATAATCACCCTGGCTAGTTAGCGCTGATGGGAGCCTGCTTAGAGTCAAATTTTCGCGACATCCGCCACTTGATCTGAATGTCCGTCTACATCGTGCGACATGATAACGAGATCCCTAGATGTTCCGTTTCTATCTTCTACATAGTCAGCAAGTAATGCTTCGGGTACAAAACCTAACTTTCTGAAAGCAGCCTGAGCGCCTTTTTGATCTGCGGTCATGTTTGCCATCAACTTCTTCATCCCCAGTCCTCTAGCGACGTCGAAGATTTCGGAAATAAGAGATTTACCTAGGCTGCGAGCGCGGTAAGCTTGGCTCACATTCACGCGTAATTCACCCACTCTTCGAGTCCAAGGTGCATTGTTGCGGTGAACTGTGGCATAGCCGACGAGTTCATTGCTTTCATATGCAACAACAGAGGTTGAGTGACCGTTTTCAACGTTAGCAACCCAATCATCTACCGCTTCCGGTTGTGTGAGGTCTGCCCGAAGGAACAATAAATCTTCAGTAGGCAGCGCCTGAGCGAATTTCAGTATTTCAGCGGCGTCTTTCGCTGTCATCAGTCGTAGTTCTACAGTTGCACCATCAGGGAGGGTAATTGTTTTAGGGTATCTTGATGCAAGGTCTTGATTCGGCATTGTTGCTCCGTTAGTAAATGGTTGTCTTGTTCGTCATTGACTGTTTGCTAGTGTCTCTTTTTCTTGCGCTTGCGCTGCAGTTAGAAGTTCTTCGAACACAGCGTTTGCCCCCTCCGAAATTGTTTCAAGATCTGGTAGTAACCTAGGCTCACAGATGAAGCTGAAAAAGAGCTGTTTATTATAGCTCAATATTGTTGTACTAAAGCCGGTTGTACCCGTTAGTACTAGCAGCCCTATTGTGTCTGTAACTTCGTGACCACACATGTATTGCGGGACTTGGATGCCGGGAACATTGGTGCAAGTAAAGTTCACGCCCATATTAGGTGGCCTGAAACCTATATTAGGGATAATGGGTAAAGGGATACGTGCTGCAAGAGCTGTTGGATCAAAGGCCGTTCCTACGAGCTGTGATGCAGCCATACCAACCGGTGGAAATTCTGGCGCAGATTCTTGCAATACCGTTAGTGCTTGTGCCTCGCCTTCTAGTTTTATCCGCTCTGTTTCGTTAACAACAACTTTTAAACGCTGCAGGCAGGTCATAGGCCATGCGGGTAACATTGGAAATATAGCGGAAACCTGATTGCCGAGACCACCCTGTTGGTCCTCAGTTCGAACATTGACAGGGCACATGATTCTCATATGTTGGTTGTCGACGTTCTCATTATGCTTAACAAGATACCGGGCAATCGCCTCAGAAACTACCGCTAGAACGACATCGTTAATGGTACCGCCTAGATGACGTCGTATCTCTCTAATCTCAGAGAATGGTTTCTTAATCCATTTGACCTTTCTTTTCGGGCTTATCATGCCGGCGTTAAATGGCGCTGTGATTGCCGGCTTAGTCATAAACCTGGTCATAATATCTGTCGCTTTACGAATGGCCTGTTGTTTTTCTGGCGTATTTTCGAAGAAGCTTGCGGGATTTATATTCATCGCTTTTGTGAAATTTTCTTGCATGGCTTCGCTGACAAGCGTCGAGGCATTAGGGGCCATTTGGGGCTCCCACGGCTCGCTATTTGTTGCAGGCTCATCAGCGTTGGGATCCAGATCGTACAGAATAGTGGTTAGTTCGATACCCGACGCGCCATCAATCATTGCATGATGAGTCATCTGTAGCATGAGTGTTTTACCCGCAACACCCTTCACGACAATCATCTTCCAGAGCGGAATTGTGCGGTCCATCAAGGGTTCATTAAGATCAACCGTGATATCTATTGCCTCATCAAGCGATGAGCCTGGCGCGACTTCGTGTAAAACAACATGGTTTGCAAGATCAAAGTCAGGGTCATCTATCCACTTCGGATGCGCGAGCCCAAATGGTACCTGAGCCAGTTTTCGCCTGTAAGAAGGGATCAAATGAATCCTTTTGGTGAACCTATCAAAGATTTTCTCAAAAGGTATTTCTCCATCCAGGACATAGATGGATGAAATGTGCATGGGACCGCTGGCGGATTCCATATAGATAAAAGATGCATCAGATTGTGTGAGTCGCATAGTGTGGCTCCTTATATGATTGAACTATGGGGCTTGAGCATCCGGAGGTCAATCGGGATAGTGAGATTGTGCCAATTTGGCGTGATAAGGATGAAGGAAAAGCCTATCTTGTTTCAAAAGGGTGAGTGGGGTTAGAATTTAGTCATCGCGAGTTTACCCAAGTTTCGAGAGAGGTTGAATTGAGACTATCTATAGAACAAATTGCATTCTTTAAGGAGAATGGTTACCTGCTCTTGCAGAATGCACTCGACGTTCAGGGTTGTGTTGGTGCCCAGGATCGGATGTGGGCTGAGTTGCCTGAAAGTTGTCATCTGAAGCGGGATGATCCATCGACCCATATTGGTCCCTTTGCCGGCGATGATGTACAGGATGATTCGCTTCATTTGCGTAAGGATTTTCGCTGGCAGATTCGCCATTTTGGCACCGAACAATGGTTGATCGATCTTGTTCACAATAAGGAAATGGTTGAAGTTGCTGAGCAGCTATTGGGCCAAGGATTGATTGCGCCACCCATCGTCGGTGGTAAACCGATGGGGAGCGAGGGACCTGCTTGGCCCGGCGGGCCGGTTGATCCCTCAATAAATGATGGCGTGCGGGGAATATACTGCACATTACCCTACGGTGACAGACCCCGAGAGCCTGAGTCTAGTCATACGGACGGTCATCCTTTTTCCCTAGGAATCGTTGGTTTGATCGATGATGTACCTCCAGACGGCGGCGCGTTTAGAATATGGCCAGGTTCACATCGGCGACTCTATCCGACTTGCCAGATGCAATACGATCAGCCAAGAATTCCGTTCTATGAACATTTGCCGAGTCATAAAGGGATTGTACACACGCCCGAGTATCTTCGGGAATTGGAAATGATTATGTCCGATACGCCATCTGTGGATTGTTGGGGTCGTCAGGGTGACGTGGTTTTATGGCATCACAGGTTGGCGCATATGGCAGGGCATAATTATAGTTCGGTCATTCGCCAGGCTGTTCTTCACGACTTTAATCGTACCGACCTTGACAAGTTACGCCTTGATCCGCCCCAGGTGGACATGTGGCGAGACTGGTCCAGTGAAGTGAAAGCCGCCGACATCACATATTCAGATGAATTTGCTAAAGAACAACGGCTTCCCATAACGCACTAACGGAAAAGCTAGTGGTGCTGCCAATCCTTATCGAATAAAACAACTTCGCTGTCTTGAAGTTTTGATATCTCAGATTCAGAAAGGCTGAGCCAATCCGCCAGCACCTGCTCGTTGTGCTCGCCGCGGTGTGGTGCTGGTCCTCTTACGCCACTGTCTGCATCTGAGAAACGATAGGGTGATTGCGTAATCGGTCTAGTACCACCGGCGCGATCGTCTATCTGTACGATAGAATTCCTTGCGGCGATTGTTGCTTGATTCGTAATGTCCGCAGGATTTCTGATTTCACCCCAAGCGATGTTGATCGTCTTCATCGCTGCTTCAAGTTTATCAATAGTTTCAAGCGTCTTAACAAATGCGTCCACCGCTGCTCGCCGGGCTGCAATTTTTTCCTCCAGGGTCATTTCCTTATTAGAAGGGTCAACAACACCTAGCTTTTTGACGAGTAATGGAAATAACACCCTGAAATCCGTTGAAATAAGCACCGGACCAAACGGCGCTTCCCAAATTTCATTGGCGAGTGGGCCGCTCTCGTGGGCATCTTCCAGGTCGTAATGTACCTGGTCGTCTGTTGCGACGGTCGCATCGATCATTGCGATATCAATATGTTGGCCGACGCCTGTTGTGCTCCTCATGATCACAGCTGACAGTAATCCAACTAGACCATGCAGGGATGCATTGGTGTCGGCTACCGAGAGCGGCAGGTCATGATAAGGGAGCCCCGAACGCTGGTGCATACGATAGATGAGCCCGGATTCTGCGTGTACCACCGGAGCATAAGCGGGGCGGCGGGACTCGGGTCCATCATGGCCAAATCCAGAAATGGATAACATAATGAGTCGCGGATTTACCGCCTTTAGCTCGTCGTATCCAATACCGAGTCTGGGCATGACATCGGGTCTGTAATTTTCTATTAAGATGTCAGCTTCTAGTACCAACTGCTTGATCAGATCGCTAGCGCCTTGCGCCCGAAGATCGACACATATATTCCGTTTACCCGCGTTCTGCTGATGGTAGTAACCTGGAATACTAGAAATTTCTTTGCCCCAAAAACGGGTGATATCGCCATCTGGTGGCTCGACTTTAACCACATCGGCGCCGAGGTCACTCAACATTCGGCCCGCAAAAGGTCCTGCGAGTACTCTGGAAAGATCTAGAACTTTAAGACCAGTTAAAGGGTATGCCATAAGATGTCGTCCGTTTTTCGCAATTTGAGTTGAATTATTTATCTGCAGCTTACGCTGCTTTAGATGTTGTTCTTCATTAACCTTAATGGAAGCTAGGCATTAAGCGCTAGTGCCCTTGATCGATATGGCGCAATTAATTTGCTTTATACGTTAGTTTTGAACTGGAATACGGTCGTGGAGGTGTAGCTTTGTTCGGGTGTTAATAGCGTTGATGGAAAGTTTGGCTGGTTGGGTGAATCAGGAAAATGCTGTGTTTCCAAGCAAACGCCAGCGTGCCGATGGTAAATGCGATTCTGTTTGCCACGGATACCTTGTAAATGATTGCCGGTATAAATTTGCACTGCGGGTTCAGTCGTTTTAATCAGAAGTGTCCTGCCGCTGTCCGGATCATATAACTTTCCGCGATGGGTGAGCGAGCCATCCCAATCTGAAAAGACCAAATTGTGATCTAATCCATGTTCACCTAGCTTCGTTCTCTGATGGATTTTTTCGCCAATAGATGCCGATTGTCTGAAGTCTAGAGATTTTGGGACTTGCTCAATTTGACCTGTGGGAATGAGTGCTCCATCGACGGGGGTATACTTATCCGCGTCAAGTTGGAGTTCATGGTTTGAAACGGTATTCGAATCAGCAAGGTTAAAATAGGCATGATTGGTCAGGTTTATGATTGTGGGCTTATCCGTTGTCGCCCGATACTGTATGACGAGTTCGGATTGCTCGTTAAGTTGGTAGGTTATCTCCAGTTTCAAATTGCCAGGATAACCCGATTCACCATCGAGTGATTCACAAGTAAACCTGACTAGGTTTTGTGCTGTATCTACTTCCGAATGCCAGACTTTAACGGAAAGGTTGGCCGTGCCACCATGTAAGTGATTGGGTGCTTCATTCACATCCAGTTGATATTTTTTACCATTCAGAGAGAAGCAACTATCGGATATGCGATTGGCATATCTGCCAACAACACTCGAAATGAAAGGGTTCAGTTCATAGCCGCTAACATCGTCAAACCCTAATAACACATCACCCAGTTGACCTTTGATATCTGGCGTTAGCATGGTCACCCATGTTGCACCGTAGTCGCTGAATTTGGCGGTGAGGCCGGCACTGTTTGTTAACGAAATGAGATTTGCCTTTTTACCCGTTTTCATCGTGCCAAAAGAAGCTGAACTAGTCGTCATTGGGCTGTATCCTAGCGTCATGCTAAAGAAGGTGAAAGCAGGTATCTTACATGACAAGATTATTGTTTGGGCGTGGACAGTTCAGGTCTTTTCGGTGTTTGTAGGCGTTGAATGAGGCTGAAGTAGCCTTTGAATATATTGACGTTACCGTAGCTACCGCACCCGCGAATTACGCTGATCTCAACTCTCAAAGCAAAATGCCTGCCTTAGTCGATGCTGAGATGTGCCTAACCGAGAGCGCGGCGAGCTTGAACAACCACTTTGGACTATCGGCAAGCACCGGTTTGCGATACCAGAAAAGTACCGGCATGAGGTGATGTTTGATACCGCAGTCTGGGAATTCGAAAAAGCCCAGAATACCCTCGGACACCGAATGTCAAATACTGAGTTTGCTGTCGGCGCAAAATTCAGTTTTGCTGACTCGCTGTTAGCGCATACCATAAATTGGGCTGAAAGATTTGGTCTGCAGGTAGGTCAAAGATGGCTCGAGTATCGTGCCACTCATTGATAAAGATCCGCATGCCAGATCAGTCTAGCACGAGTGACTATAGCCTAACCATAAGTGCACAGGTAAGCCGTTGTCGTTTTTACAACAAGATCAAAAGCCTTGTCGGCAGCAACGATAAAATGCTCACCAGCACTAAAAGTCATCCACTTTTCGCTATCAGGTAGCTTTACTGTTAATGCACCACTTACGACAGTCATTGTTTCACGCTGACTGGTAGAAAATTTATATTCTCCCACTGCCATGACACCCACAGTTGCCGGTAACTCACCGTTGTGAAAAGCGATGGACTTTACATTGCCCTCGAAGTACTCGTTTGTATCGAACATGGGTCTTTTTCCTGTGAATTTTGAAGGCGCGGATTGTAGCATGAGATCTAGCATGAACGCGGGGTTCGGTAAGGCGGTTCCTGAGACACTGATGTTTAGCCATGCTAATCTATCGACTGCATTTATCACAATTTCATCGTAAAACTGGATTGAAACACAAGCACTTTATGACGAATCAAATACCGGAAAATAAACCACATCGCCGATTCAACCCTCTCAATGGCGATTGGATATTAGTGTCCCCGCATCGAGCGACTAGACCTTGGCAAGGGCAGGTTGAAGAATCAATTTCTCATGATCTAGCACCCCACGATCCCGATTGTTACCTTTGTGCCGGAAACACCCGCGCCAGCAGCAAGGTTAATCCTGAATACTCTGGTCCTTATGTATTTGATAACGATTTCCCCGCATTACTTGATGAGTCGGTTGATGAACATTCAGGACCAGAAGAGCAAATGAATAACGATGGAAATCTGTTTCATAGCGAAGCTGTGAGTGGCGTTAGTAAGGTGATTTGTTTCTCTGAGCAACACCATCTGACATTGCCGGAAATGACATTTTCGATGGTAAGAGATATCGTCGATACATGGGCAGCGCTGTACCTCGAGCTAGGACAAAGGTACCCATGGGTTCAAATATTCGAGAACAAGGGTGCAATCAATGGCTGCTCAAATCCTCATCCCCATGGACAATTATGGGCCAGTGATCAAATACCTACTTTGGTTATGAGAGAGGATGAAAAACAAAAGAACTATCTGGCCGATCATGGCGAGAATTTGCTGGTGGAATATGGTCGTCGAGAATTAGCTTTGGGCAAACGAATAGTGGCCCAAAATGAGCACTGGCTGGTGTTGGTACCCTATTGGGCAACTTGGCCTTATGAAACGTTACTGCTGCCTAAACGGCAAGTGGGTGCGTTTGTTGATTTAGAGAATGTCGAGAGGGACAGCCTAGCCAAAATCTTACAGGCGTTGACCATAAAATATGACAACCTCTTCAAAACCTCATTCCCTTATAGTATGGGTTGGCATTGTGCGCCCACCATCGCGGGGCAGAGGAATGAGCATTGGCAATTGCATGCTCATTTTTATCCACCCTTGCTACGCTCGGCGAGCATCAAGAAGTTTATGGTTGGCTACGAAATGTTGGCCGAAGCTCAACGAGATATGACACCAGAGCAGGCGGCCGAGCAATTAGCGCAGCAATCAGACATTCACTTCAAGGCCAGACTTTAGTGTATTTAAGAACGAAGAAGCTTATCCAAAAAGTTTTATCCAGAAGTTATCGCTAGAGAAATAGATGAAAACAAAATTGATACAAGCGTTTCAGGCTCAATATGGTTGTGAACCGGAGCACATCGTCAAGGCTCCTGGCAGAGTAAATCTGATTGGGGAACACACGGATTATAACGAAGGTTACGTGTTGCCATGCGCCATCGACTATTTTACTTTGGTTGCTGTTTCAAAGCGGGATGATATGCAAGTCCGAGTCATTGCACTTGATTGGGAAAACGAAACAGACGCGTTTGATATCAAAAGCGATATTGCGTTTCATCAGCAACAGATGTGGAGTAACTACGTACGTGGCGTCCTGAATGAGCTGAAAGCACGTGGATATCCCGTTCTAGGTTGTAATCTAGCCGTAACCGGTAATGTGCCTCAAGGGGCCGGGCTCAGCTCATCCGCTGCGTTGGAAGTCGCAGCTGCGGTTGCTTTTATGGTCGTAAGCGGCGGCTCAATCAATGACTCGAGTTCGAAAGGTCTCGATCTAAATCGTTTGCAAATTGCCCGTGTCGGCCAGGATGCAGAGAATAATTTTGTAGGTTGTGCCTGCGGCATCATGGATCAGTTGGTATCAGCAAGCGGAGTGGACGGACATGCTGTGTTTATTGATTGTTTGGATTACAAGCTAACACCTGTGGCATTACCGAAAGAGTTGTCGATTGTAATCGTTAATTCAAATGTTAAGCGCGGGCTTGTTGATAGTGAATACAATCAACGTCGAGCACAATGTGAAGCGGTCGCCGCACATTTTGACGTCCCGAGTCTAAGACATCTTGATGAGGCAACATTAGATACTGGGAAACAAGGGTTGGATGCTACATTCGTAAACCGAGCTCGGCATGTTATCAGCGAAAACCAGCGGGTCTTGAACATGGTTGTTGCGCTAGAGGATGGCAACACTGATAGCCTGGGGAATTTGATGGCGGAAAGCCACGAATCAATGAAAACTTTGTTCGAAATTACCGTGCCAGAAATAGATAGCCTCGTGAGTATTATAGCGTCGGTTATTGGCCCCATCGGCGGCGTTAGAATGACAGGAGGAGGCTTTGGTGGTTGTGTCGTCGCATTGGTTTCAGATGATTTGGTGCAAACGGTCTGCGACGCGGTCGAAGCTGATTACGAAAAACTGACTGGCCTAAAATCTACGATTTATCGAGCTAATCCTAGTGCTGGAGTTACCCTTCTAGACTAGTGCTCAAATAGAGTGATGATATGAATTTTAAAGAACACAGAGCCTGGCAGACTGCCGAAATCACCTCGCAGAATCGAATGAATAGTCATACGCCTCTGTCTAGCTGGCGCAATGAACGAGACGCACATTTAGATAATGCAAGTGCTTCAACTCTGAGTCTTGATGGCACGTGGCAGTTTGCTTTTTTTGATAGTCCTATGTCTGTACCTGATGATTGGCAGAACCATGCCGCCGCCGCTTCTACTACTGATGTTAGTACTGATGTCATTGCCGATGTGATTTACCGGGATATTCAAGTTCCTGGAAACTGGCAGCTACAGGGCTATGATCGACCAATATACACAAACGTGAAATACCCGTTTCCCTGTACTCCGCCAATGACACCTGACAAGAATCCAACAGGGTGTTACACGCGCGCATTTTCGTTACCCGAGCGCTGGCAAACTGATGAACATGTGAGTGTTATTTTCGAAGGCGTAGATAGCGCTTTTTATCTTTGGTGTAACGGTCAGTGGGTCGGTTATTCGCAAGATAGTAGGTTAGCAGCGGAATTTAATTTAAGCCCCTTCCTCGTAGCAGGAGAGAATCAGCTAGCGGTGATGGTGTTACGCCTGTGTGACGGCAGCTATTTAGAAGACCAGGATATGTGGAACCTGAGCGGTATTTATCGCTCGGTACAATTGATCACAAAGCCAGTCAGCCGTATGACGGATGTCAGAGTCATCCCAGACCTGATAAATAATTATACTGATGGTCATCTGATGCTCGAGGTTTCTACGCTCGGTGCTGAGCACTGTCAAGTTCAAGTTGCGCTGTACTATCAAGATCAAATGATACTTTCTGAGACGGCACCCGTGGGTACGGCACCGATTGACGAGCGGGGCGCATATAATGATCGTTGTAGAATGTCTATTGAAGTTGCGAGTCCTGAAAAATGGAGCGCCGAATCTCCCAGCTTATATCGATTGACCCTGAGTTTACTGGATGATGCAGAGAAGGTCATAGAGGTCGAAGCCTATGATGTCGGTTTCAGAAAGATAGAAATAAAAGACGATCAGCTATGCCTGAATGGTCTGCCGTTACTTATTCGAGGCGTCAACAAACATGAGCATGACCCAGAAACCGGGCATAGTGAAAGTTTAGAACGGGTTGAGCAAGATCTAAAATTAATGAAACAGCACAATTTTAATGCTGTGAGGTGTTCTCATTACCCGCACCAACCAGGTTTTTATCGCCTGTGTGATCGGCTTGGTTTGTACGTTGTAGATGAGGCCAATATTGAAACTCATGGTATGACACCTATGCGTCGAATCGCCGATGACCCACAGTGGGCTGGTGCGTTTTTAGAAAGAATGACACGAATGGTCGCGCGCGATTTTAATCATTCCTGTATTATTATTTGGTCGTTAGGTAACGAGTCTGGTTACGGCGCCGCACACGATGCGATGTATCAATGGACCAAACGTACAGATCCTTCGCGCCCTGTTCAATACGAAGGCGGAGGCTCAAACACAGCCGCTACTGACATCATTTGTCCTATGTACGCTCGTACTCATCAGGATCTTCCGCGTGCACACGGTGAAAACACAAAATATGCTCTGAACCGCTGGGTCGGTATGCCGGGTGAAAATCGGCCCATTATTCTTTGTGAATATGCACATGCAATGGGCAATAGCCTGGGTAATTTCAGTGATTACTGGGATATCTTCAGAGAGCACCCTCGATTGCAGGGGGGATTTATTTGGGACTGGGTCGATCAGGGTTTGAATAGACAGAGCGATGCTGGCGAGCACTATTGGGCTTACGGTGGCGACTTCGGGGATGAAATTAACGATCGTCAGTTTTGTATCAATGGGCTCATATTTCCGGATAGAACTACGCACCCGACAATACAGGAGGCGAAACGGGCACAGCAGCCATTCACTTTCAAACTTTCCAAAAGTGCAGGTGTAACGATAACAATCACCAGTGAGTATTTGTTTCGTGAGACTGATAACGAACGTTTGAATTGGGAGATTGTGAGTGAACGGTCGCGCCTTGAGCAAGGGGGTTTTCCCTTGAGTTTAAAACCGAGGGCATCACAGCGACATGAGCTGGTTTCAAGTATAGATTCTCTTTCGAGCCTTGGGTCTGATTCAAAGCTGTTTCTGAATGTTAGCATTTTACAAGTTAATGATACGTTACACTCTGATGCAGGCCACGAGGTTGCCAGCTGGCAATTTGAGCTGCCCTCTTCTATACCGTTAGCGCAAGATAGGCTAGATGGGCTTGCAAGTGAAAGCATAGAACAGCAGGGGGATTCTGCAGGGGATGCCGTAGCTAGATTCGTTGAGGAAGCCGATGCGTTTGTAGTGAATTCAGGTCAGAATCGCTGGACCATAGATAAAACTGAAGGGCTTATTGTGAGCTGGCAGAAAGATGGTTCTGAACAACTACTTGCGCCAATTGTGGAAAATTTTATCAGAGCCCCGCTTGATAATGATATTGGTACCAGTGAGGCAGGACGGGTTGATCCATTTTCTTGGCAATCCCGCTGGCACAAATCGGGTCTTTTTGACATGGAGCGCCGATGTCTAAAAGTAACTTTCGACCAGGTCCGAGGTGTACTTGAAGTGGTCCAAGGGTACTTCAATCATAACGAGCAGATTATCAGGTCCGTATGGCAATACGACTTCTGCCATCCTGGTAGGGTTGACGTAAGCGCGACTGTGAAGGTTGATCGCAGTGTTCCTTCGCTACCAAGAGTGGGTGCGGGTCTAAGATTGAAAGGCGTACCGGAATCTGTCGGTTGGTTTGGCCGCGGTCCTCACGAAAACTACCCAGATAGAAAGCTCAGCGCAGATTTTGGTCGTTGGGAACTGCCTGTCGATGATATGCACACACCCTATATTTTTCCTTCTGATAACGGACTGCGATGTGACGTCAGCGAGCTGAATCTTGGTGCAATTAAAGTCACGGGCGATTTTCAATTTGCAGTGAGCCGATATGGTACTGACCAATTGATGGCAGCCAAGCACACCCATGAGTTGGAACAACAAGACGGTGTGTTTCTCTATGTCGACGGGTTTCATATGGGCGTCGGCGGAGATGACTCCTGGACACCAAGTGTGAAACAACAATATCGTCTAATTGAGTTTGAGTATGAATGGGAATTCACGCTTTCCTAATAAATAACACGTAGTAAATGACAAATGAGACTTTGACATGAATGATCTTAACGGCGACAACGCGGGACTGACCTCCATGCTCGAAGGGGATCCAAATGAACCTATATGTATGCTCAATTTACTGCGATATCGTGAGATGGCAGAGGAGGGTCGGGGGGTAGATGGTTTGACCGGTCGAGCAGCGTACGAAAAGTACGGTAAGTTATTCGCTGCATTAAGTCCTCGTTATGGCGGTTCACCCATGTGGATGGGCAAGGCATTGAACACCATCATAGGTGCAGAGGATTGGGACATCGTAATATTGGTTAAGTATCCAGCACGACAAAATTTTATCGATATGATGCTCGATTCGGATTATCAGGCTATCGCTGGATTTCGTGCCGCCGCCCTAGCAGATAGCCGTCTCATCGAGATGAACGAAATTCTCCACAATGCTTGAAGCTTCTGAAGTGTGTGTATGAGTCTGACACTAGGAATCGAAAATGTTTTCTGCAATGCGTAGTTTAGGCGTCGTGTTGGCGCTATTACTTATCGCATCTTGCGGTAGTATTGATTCAGTAGATGATGCGCCAAGTCGCACTAGATTCGTTGATTTAGCCGATTTTATGGTGCAACACGATCAATCGATCGAGGTTGATGTTCGCTATTTCGGCACAGATAATTTTCTCGGTGCTAAGGTGAACGGCTATTCGGCCGAGAAAATCTATCTAACGCAAGAAGCCGCAACTGCCTTACTTGCCGTGCAAAAAACACTTGCTGCGCAAGGATTTGCAATCAAGGTATTTGATGCATATCGGCCGCAGCGGGCAGTAGACCACTTCGTGCTCTGGGCAAGAGATTTGAACGACGTGCGTATGAAAGCGAAATACTATCCTGGTGTAGACAAAAAGGACTTGTTTCGAGATGGTTATATCGCGGCTCGCTCGGGCCACTCTCGTGGATCAACGGTGGACTTGACGATAATTTCCCTTGCCGATAAAACTGAACTCGATATGGGCGCGTCTTGGGATTTTTTTGATCCGCTATCTTGGCCTGCAAGCGATCAGGCGTCGTTACAGCAACGAAAAAATAGAGATTATCTGCGTGATGTTATGGTCCGTGCTGGGTTTAAGCCACTAAAAGAAGAATGGTGGCACTATACGCTCAAAAATGAGCCTTTTCCCGATCAGTATTTTGATTTCATTATTAAGTAAAGCATTAGCCAGCTTCAATATTCGCTTTAATGCCCTCTTTAATACTATCAAGGCTGATGATTTGGGCATATCAGCGTTAGCAGGTCGTGGCCGTATCTTGTAAGCGAACGTTATAATCGCCGCTCTGAATTTTTTGTGGATTTATTGGTGAGTATTAATCAAGAACTAGACTTAGGGTATATCAAAATTGCAGGCAAGTTCTGGGGACCAGAGAATGGTGAGCCGACCATTGCACTGCATGGTTACCTCGATAATGCTAACAGCTTCGATATGATCGCACCGCATCTTCATGGTTTGAGGGTTTTTGCCATGGATTTTGCGGGTCACGGTTGGTCAGCGCACCGGCGTGATGGCGAACAATATAGCGGACTTAATGACATTAGAGACGTATTGGCTGTTGCGGCTTTTCTAGGCTGGGAGTCTTTTAATCTTATAGGCCATTCTATGGGCGCTGAAATCGGCTCCCAACTCGCGGGTTTGTTTCCTGAGCGTGTTAATAAACTTTTCTGCATCGATGGCTACTGCGGCACAAATTCATCCAAGGAAATTTTGGGCCAGCTGCAATCCGGGATTGCGTCTTCATTCAAGAAAAGCTCGACGCTAAAAGTGTTTCCTACTTTTGAGGCAATGAGAGCCCGGTTGTGTGAAGCCACGGGTCAAAATAGTGATTCTGCTGATTGTCTGATTCTAAGAGGACACAAAGTCGTTGAAGGCGGTTATACATGGATAACCGATCCAAGAATTCGCGGTTCAGGGCCATTTGAGCTATCGGTCGATCAACTCGAGCAGCTAATTGAAAGCACGTCAGCAGAAACGCTCTTCATTGTTGCGGATATGGAGAACGAATGGTTGAAACGATCTATTGAAGTGGTTGTTTCGAAGGAACGCAATGGCCTTAAGCTTGTACATTTACCTGGCCATCATCACCTGCATATGCAGGAACAAAGTGGTGAAGTTGCCGAGTTGATCAACAACTTCACTGGTTTAGCATCTGAGAAGCTTGCGAGCTGATTCTGATTTTGTGTATGTTAAATCTTTGTTAATCGCTGCTTCGCTGCTGTGTACTCATTGACGAGCCGCTCAATAAGTTCGGCGGCGGAAACGACAGACTTCACAGCGCCAATACCTTGCCCGCAACCCCAGATATCCTTCCAGGCTTTCGAATCAGCATCGCCGCCAGAGCCAAAGTTCATTTCTGATGGGTCACTTTTTGGTAGATTCGCGGGGTCAAGTCCTGCAGCGGCAATCGAGGGCGCCAGGTAATTTCCATGGACGCCAGTGAATAAGTTGCTATAAACGATATCTTCAGCGGCATAATCAACCAGCGCTTGTTTATATTCGGGTGCCGCATTGGCCTCTTTAGTCGCGATAAATGCAGAGCCAACATAGGCCATATCTGCGCCCATTGCTTGTGCGGCTAGCACCGCGCTGCCATTGGCGATTGAACCAGATAGTAAAACTGGTCCATCAAACCATTCGCGCAGTTCCTGCATCAGCGCGAAAGGGGAAAGTGCTCCCGCATGACCACCTGCGCCCGCAGCGACAGCAATGAGGCCATCGGCGCCTTTATCGACTGCCTTTCTAGCAAATTTATTGTTGATGATGTCGTGTAGGACAATGCCGCCCCAGGCATGGACCTTATCGTTTACCGCCTTTTGAGCGCCCAACGAAGTGATGACAATGGGCACTTTGTACTTCTCACAAAGCGCCAAATCTTCCTCTAGCCGATTGTTTGATCTATGAACGATCTGATTAACAGCAAATGGCGCAGAGGGTGCATCCGGATGCGCAGCATCATATTCAGCAAGTTCCGTCGTAATTCGATTCAGCCATTCATCCAAAACAGAAAGAGGACGTGCGTTTAATGATGGAAAAGAGCCGACAATTCCCGCTTTGCACTGTGCAATCACCAGATCTGGGTTGGAGATGATAAACAGGGGCGAGCCGACGACGGGTATTGATAACCTGCCTTGCATGATTTCTGGAATTGCCATCTTGAGTTTCTCATGTTGATTAAAAAAGCGATCTTAATATGCAAGTTATTGCATATCAACATTTATATGCAATAATTTGCATAATAGTATCGTTCCTATAAGCTACGAATTCACCTGAATAAGAAAACCGATCACATGGCGTTAACACACGCGATACTCACTGCACTGCTTGACGATGATCTCACTGGCTATCAACTGGCAAAAGAATTTGATGTTTCTCTTGGGTTCTTCTGGAGTGCATCGCACCAGCAGATTTATCAGAGCCTGAAGCGCCTGAGCTCAGACGCGTTCATAGAAGCGCGAGAGGTAACACAGACCGGTAAGCCTGATAAGAGAATTTACTCGCTAACACAATTGGGTCGAGACCATCTTGATTCATGGGTGCTGGGTGAGACGAAGAAACGCAGAACAACAGATGAATTGTTCGTCAAACTTTACAACTTGGGTCACTCATCAACTGCACCAATTGTCGAGGCCGTTGAGCAGCGTCAACATAGTCATCGGGAAAAGCTCATGCTTTATCGAAAGATTCAGGCGCGAAATTATGCTGAGCCAAGTGAATTGCCAAATCACAAAAAGGGCGTTTATTTAGCATTGCTGGCGGGCATACACCAGGAGCAATCGAGTTTGGCGTGGTGTGATGAAGCATTGGTTTTGTTGGCTACGGTGGATTAAATGAGGTTGGTGGTGTGATCGCGAACCCAACCCAAAATGGTTGTATTTTACTGTTTTGTTTATCCTTTTTGTAAAATGAAGTTCTCCGTAGCGTTTTAGGAGGACTTAAGGTTTCCTCAGTGTGAAGACCCGCGTTTTGGATATGGTCAGGAAGACGTCCAGCAAGCCCATTCAAATCAAAAAATTGAAGGCCTGCAAAGCGCGAAAGTTGGTTCGTCAGAAATCAGCGGCGATGCTATTTACGTAAATCTACCGGCGTTTGCCCCGCTTTCATTTGACGATTCAACACTTATTGCTGGTCAGAGTTTTGTACTAAAATTCGATTATAGTGACTGCGGGGAAGCTCGGCTCACCACCGAGCCACTTTGTGGCTCCATCGACGCGAGGTTCGTTTTTGCTGGCTTTGCTGCATTCTTGATTTGTCAGTGGAAACGATTGTTGTCGCGCTAGCGTAATGTGTTCATCAAGGGGTGACTGAGTCAATTGTCGCTGCACTTTGTGACAAAAAGTCCTTTAAAGGTTCGTTCTTTGAGACAGGAGCAGCGCTTCAATCGTCAGCATTTGTTTAGCGGTTTCACGTAGGTCCGCCAAAAAGGAAATGTAGACATTGCCTAAAACGTCAATTGGAGGTTGGTATGAGCCAAAGGCAACAAAGTGTTGGGGTATTTAGGAACGAGTCCAGCGCGGTATTCCCAGTTGTAGATGATAATGGATACGAATGGTTTTTGTTTCACAGAAATTTTGTCCGGCAGTCTGCTTGACAGTCTTGTGGAAACGGTCAAGCTAGTCCTACCCGTTAACCTTACAGTCGCCTTTCCTTGAATCGCTGATACTTAAGCCGTTTCGTGATCATCATCAGCGCTGTAATGGGGCTGTTTGTGATCTTGCACCTTACGTTGGCTCAATCCTTCAGTTCGTTAGCCACTTTATATTTTCAGCAAAGCGGATTTCAGGCTGTCTCGGTCAAAGTTGGTCGGATGGGTCTCGGTAGAATTGTGATTGATCAGCTCTCCCTTACGTCTGGATCAGCCTCAATTGATGCGACCGCTATCAGGGTTGGTTTCGACTGGGATTTGTTGCGGGGCAGAGTCCAAGCTGTTTCGATTAGCGAACTCAAGATCCAGCTGGATCAACTGAGCGGAACTGGGAGCGCACCAACAACTACGATTGCTCACCCGCCAGACCTCTCCAGCTTTTGGTCGCGACTCACGGTAGACGTTGCCAGTGCTGATCATCTTGTCATTCTGGTTGGACAACCGGACCTGAGACTAGAGTGTCGTTCTCAGCTTGATGGTGAGCAGGCAACGCTGAGGCTAGATATCAACAGCAATTTGATGCCAGCGAAACTTGAAGCAAACGCGATGCTGAACCGATTTGGAAAACTCAATATTACTCTGGGAGTTGCGGGAGACCCCCCATTGCTAAAGGTTAGCGGTAATCCGGATGTTGATGCCAAACAGCTTGAAATTACTGGAACCCTCGAGGTGTCAAATCGAGCTAGCCAGCTTGTATGGGAAACACTTGTACAAGAAGCACTTTTGACCAAGGAACTCGTAGCCAGATTTACAAGCGTTGTTGATGACATCAGGGTGAAGGCAGAATCCCTTGGTCAACAGTTGCCGATAATAGTGGTGGTGCAGCGGTGGGGGTGGGGCAGCCATTAGTCCTAAAGTTAGTTGCTGAACTGGATGTGATTTCCAATTTACCGGATATTGGCACAGGCAGAATTCATGGTCCGATTGTTATAGCGTTTGAAGGCGGCCAGCTTGGTATTTCTTCCAATGGGTTTGCGATGCACATCCCCTCGATGATGTTAGCTGAGGCAAGCTTCCAAGCGTCTCAACCCAGTGATGTGAAATTAGGGTTTGATGTGCACCTTGGGCTAGATGACTTTACCATCGCGATTGATCATCAGGTTCAGAAGCCGCTGCTCAAGACTGAACTTTCCGGCTGGCGGTAAGCTTGCCTACCAGGGTGATCTGCCAGATACGAACTCAGGTTTGTCGCTAGCCATCAAGGCTCTACGTAATTTTTTCTGCCGGTGAATGGAAGTGGACGTGAAACTTGTGCCGACAGGTGATCTGAACCTGCTAGTCGCGCTGCAAGGCTCCAGTCCTGATGTCGTGGACCGTCGATCGATAAACTTGAATTTGAATGTGTCGGAAAATCTGCCCGCATTGATGGAGTCTCTGCAGGCTTCTGAAGCATTCAGTAAGCGTATACAGCAACAGTTAAGTCACCAACCAGTAAATTAGAAATCAAACACACTTTTAGTGAGATACAAATGAGATTAATCGAAAGTGAGTAGGATGATGTTAATGAATAAGTTAACGATAGCACTGGTGCTAGTGTTTAGCGCCGCTGCCTTTACCCCTACGGTCAAACTGGCCACCGATAAGCCGATCAATCTCAATCTCAATGTCAAAATCAAACATGAAATTCTGGTCAAAGTGGACAAGGAACTTGATGATTTGTTCAGTAAAAACGAAGGTATCTTCTAGGAGCGTGGAAATGAATATGAATATGAATATGAAGAAGAAAATACTGGCTACTTTTGCTCTTGTCATGATGCTGATGTTGGTTTGTTTCTCAACGGTGGTGGCCATGTCTCTGGATGAGGCCCAGCAAAGTGGTCTGGTTGGGGAGGATGCCAGCGGTTGTACTGCTGCAGTGGCACGCCCGACTGGTGAAATTCGGGCGCTAGTCTGGAGTGTGAATGACATGCGTCGAGAGGAGTACGAGCGTATAGCGGCAACAAACAAATTAGATTTTAATGCCGTGGAGAAACTTGCCGGTAAGAAGACAATTGAGCGGACATCCATTGGGTTCTATATCCGCTTGTCGGGCGATGACTGGAAGAGGAAGTAAATCCAGGGTACTTGTCAGGGGGCGGGCCGAAACACAAAGAATAAGTATCTACTTGCCGTGCTTTAAGTGGATCAGTTTTTAGCTGCGATCTTGTGATCAGATCAATCACCGCAGTAACTATCCATTTGTTATGGTCTCTATTAAGCCCGCCTTATTTGTTCAGGGCGCTTTTCAGGTTATGCCTCTATAGTTCTTCTATCTCATCAGTATTTGTATTGTAAACAGACAAGCCACGGATGGTCTCCTGTTTTGCTTGCTCATTGAAAAAGTTCAGATTTCCTTCTTTGTCTCGACTTTCACGAAACTTTGATTGAACGTAACCCGACTCAAGTGTCACTTCTCGAATGGTATCGTTGATCTTATCCTTTCGAACAAAGTAAGCATTGTTCCCAGCACTATTGCACCCGATGAATACATAGCCCCTGCTTTTTGCAAGATCATATAATGCGGGTAAAGACGCGCCTGCAAATAGGTTGCTACTATGTACTTCAGAGCGGTTAAACGAGGGCTCATAAGGAATTGTAATTGAACGTTCATTACCAAAAACACTGTTATATTCAATAATGACAACGATGGGTGAAATGACGCTGATTTCTTTCCAGATCCAATAATCATTTCCATCGATATCTATATGCAATATGCCAACGTCTTTCTGAAAGTCATAGAGGGCGAGAATACCGTTTATGTTTTCTTTGGTAATAAAGGCTGATTGAGCCGATAGATCATATTTCCAAAAATATTCAGAGGATTTAATCGCTTTGATATTACGATCTGACCCATCCATCACCAAGCCACTCCAATTATTATTTATCATCAAAAAGCGAGTGTTAGATTCTCGAAAATCTTCAACGCCAAATTCAATGAAGGTGTGGTGAGGAAAATCGATGCTATGCACCAGCCATTGAATTATTCCGTCGTCGCCCCATTGAGAGAATATTGAAAACTCCACCTCGTGGATAGAAGACACTGAGCCTAAGGAGCGCAAAGAATTAGACAGTAGCTTTCCGTGAAGACAGAGTTGCTTTTCATTTTTAGCAATGATGAAGCTTTTAAAACGATTAATAATATTCATATTGCGGCTTTAAAAATAAGTTGGTCCAAACTATCAGTTCTTAGCAACAAGCTTTTTGTGTGCGCTTGATGAAGTTCTGTGATGCTTGGCTTTATTATGTTGAGAGACAAAAATCTTTCTAGAGCCTGTGCTAGGTCACCGGCTTGCCCTGTTTGAAAGTAAAATATGTTCTGCCCTATGACTTCTTTATTTATTTCGATATTCGACAGGATACAGGGAGTACCCACCGCTATTGCATCATACACACAGCCTCCGCCGGGTCCACCTTCAAATAGTGTAGGTTGAATGATGGCTAAGGAGTTTTTCAATATTTCGATTTGTTCACTTTTTGGGATAAATCCCAAGAAGTGAACTCGTCCCGAAAGTCCTAAGTCCGCTACCCCTTTGATCAGACTATCGACATAGGCCAAATCTCGGTAGTCGTCCATTTTACCGCTGCAAACAATGTGAATATCTGCATTCGCCAAAAGGGCAAGTGCTTTGAACGCTGTGATATGATCTTTATGCTTCCAAAGTTGGTTTGAAACCATAAAATATTTGTTAGGCAATGAGTATGCCTTAAGCTGGACATGTTGGTTTTTTAGCCATTCCAACTCAGCTGTGGGGCAGAAGGGTAGGTTGTGAACCTGATCGGGGTCCGCGTCATAAAACGCCATCAAATCTTTTTTAGTATGAATCGAATTAACGAGAATGATCTTTTTGGTATTAACCATATTTTGGAATAGCCTGTCCCGTTGCTGAATTTCACGTTTGGTAAATAAGTGGCTTAGATGACGGTGCTGGCAGTCAGGAATATAGCCGACCCATTCGCATTGGCCAGAGATACTAGGGAGGCGTACGCAAGGCAGCGCGACGTCAATTTTAAATTTGTCGATCGTCGATTGGAGCGCGTTTCGTCTGTAGTGAACTATGGTGACTTTGTTTTTGAACTCTGCAAAGTGCGTTTCGGCTTCTAAGTCTTTTACCGCTAAATATTGCATGTTACGTTTCAGTACCCGCAACGCCTTGTCGAATAAATTTCTACCGGGTTGCTCTTTTTCTGGAATGAATATATAGATGTTGTTGTTCGTTTCGACCAGCCCTTGAATGATATGTCGCGCAAGATCTATACCCCCGCCCCACTCAATTAGCCATTGGACTGTCACTGCTATGCGCTTCAAGTAATAAACCTTTTGTTTAGCGATCCTAAATTGATGGACTAGTATCGGTGTAGGAGTAGTGCTTGTTTTTCTAGTAGCGTCTTTGTTCTGTCTTTAATTTTTTTTACCGGAACACCGACATATAGCCCCCATTCATCTAGGCTTTTTACGACCAAAGATTGCGCTCCAACTGCTGACCCCTCTCCTATTTTTAGACAAGGTAAGATGACGGTGTTCGAGCCAATGATCACATGTTTTTCTAAGGTAACGGTGCCTTGTGTGCCACCAGTGTATTCACTTGGGACCGTGGGGTTTGTCATGTGCTCGCCACTATAATCGTCTGATTGGCTATAAATTTTTACGCCTTGGGATAGGCCAGTAAAATCCTTAAAGATAATTCCTCGACTTGCTCCCAAGTAGCTGTGAGAGCCAATGTGTATATACGAACCAAGTTCAACAAAACCATCACCTATTGCGATGATTGAGGTATAGCTATCGATTCGAACGTTATCACCGATATCGATGTTGGACTCTCCAACAATAGTACAATTCTTTGCAATTTGAACGTTTTCCCCAACTGTTTTAAATC
>JBLHWY010000015.1:0-61170 GCA_047629195.1 Candidatus Azotimanducaceae bacterium | reverse complement strand
TGCGCTGCGCTTTTGCTTGCATCACACTCCGCGATGCGGCCAAAGATTGTAAATCTGCACGATGCTGCTGCACTCTTACCGGTAACTCATTCTGTATCCGATAAAGGAAAACACCTTTAAGTCGATCGATTCTACTAAATGTATTGTTATCTGCACCTAATAATGTCGCTCTATCTTTGAGCTGCGCGATGTAACGTAAGTCTGCTAATTCTGGCTGGGTTGCTAACTGTGTTACCAACTTCATCACATCAAATGCAGGGATGGTATCAGCCGCTTGTAGAACGAGCATGTTGTCCAAAGAATCTACTAGTGCGCTGGTCGATGCCTGAATACGTAGAAGGTTTTCGCCATGTCCACGGCTGACTAGGGTCTTCGCCGCAAATTCATTTCTTTTCTTTTGCTCGGAGTCAACCAAAAGCAATATAGCCATATCCTCTCTATGTTGTTTCATAACTTCAACATATAGATTTAGCGATTTCCAGCCATTAGCCAAAGCTTGGCTTCTTGTCGATGAGATCCAACGAACCCAATCGGAATGTCCAACATCTTCGATTGCCAGAACCCGCTTTTCCTCTCCTAACACAGACTCACTAGTGCTTCGACGAGATAAAGCTACATTGACCAATTGATCGACTGAGGAAGACGCGAGTTGTTTCAGAAGTTGCGTTAGATATTCAGTACGATTACTTAGCCTTAACGCAGATTGATAATACTCACCGGACGCCACTTGGCTGCCGTGAATTTTCTCTAACGCAAAAGGAAGTCCTACGTGCGCATCTCGCGTGGCCGGATGCCACGGTGATTTATCGATAAGATATCGTGAATAATTTACTGCGCTCGGATAATCCCCCTCTTTGATCGCTAGGCGGATTAGATTCGCGATCGCCTCAGCCCCATATTCGTCAGTCGCAGTCACAGATTGTAAAATCGTAAATGCCTGCGAGTTTTGTCCAAGCTCGATAAGAAGGCGAGCGAGCACCAACCTGGCCCGATCAGAAAGCATAAGATCTTCATGACTGTAAACTTTGCTTTTCACCATCGCCGCCAATTGATTCTCAGCAGTAGTCAGGTCTCCCTGACGATACGCGCTTAAGCCAAGATTAAATTGTGCATAACGACTGAGGACATTCTCTGAATCTATTTCCGTTATGTAACGGCTTGCTTGGCTAAACTCGCCCTGCGCGCTGTGGAGTTCAGCCTGCAGAAACTTAAACCGTGCAGACCTTCTAAGATGTGAATTAGAGTCGATTTGTGAAATCTCAGCTTCTAGGCGGCCCCAATTTTGGCCTCTGTAGGCTTGACGAGCTAACTGGTAATGCCACCGTGATTTATCAAGCTTCGTAAGATCTTCAGCTGGCAGTTCATTCAGAATACGCTCGGCCTGGGTTTCGTCACCCATATCCAGAGCAAGTCCTGCGCGCATCAGGGTAAACTTATACGTTTCTACCAAATTATCACTAACCGACTCACCGTTCACTTTAGACCGCTCCTCATAGAGAGCAGCACTTGTGGCATTTTCTAGATTATCTTGAAAATAGTGATACAACACGGTCCCCCTCGTAAGTCTGCTGGGAAGATCGTTTTTTGGTTGCGAGATTTCTTCACGATTTTGCATCACTAAAGGTTTGGTACCAAAAGATAACCAATGAAATAGAGACTTCGAAGGTGTTTCGTTGGCAGCCATGACGGCACCGGAGAAAACCACCTGAACGCCAATCAGCGTTTTAACAAAGTTACTCATAGAGTTTTTCATTTGCCGAGCCTTAATAGACTTTGGCCGAGAATTTCGGCTGCTGTAGATCAGTAGAGTCAGTAATTTTCAGTTCGACGAAAACCGGTTCAAAGAATTGTTCAAACTCCAACGAAATCCCTCGTTTGTATTCCCTGGCGTGAGGTCCTTGACCGGTAAAGACTGCAGTAAGCTCGTTAGCGCCTTGCTTGGCATTACCCACAAATAGTTTCTGAACGCCTCCCCGATACAACGCGTTAATCTGTCTCACTGTATATAAGTAATGAGCAACATCTTTGCCATTCAACTTGAGCGTTACCGCATCCAGCTTGAATAACTCTCCTAAGTCCATCGACAAATAGATCGCAACTCTTGAGCTTGCTGGATAAAGCAAATCTTCTTCGAGGATAAGCAAATCAGTACTAAGGGACATAAGCTCCTGTTGCAGCGAAGCTATCTGACTTTCAACAGTCTGACTTGCAACAGTTAACACAGCGCCTTGTTTTGGTTCTGGCTCGACCTGAACTTCAGCCGCTATAACCAACTGTACAGCAGTCATTGAAAACAGAGCGATACAAATGAATTCTCTCAATTTTTTTTTGGTACGCATCAACCGGAACATAGATCGCTCTCCATTAAATGTTAGTCGCGAAGCAATTTCTTCAGATGGTTGATATAACTTTTTTCATCGCCGGGTTTATAACCCGTATGGATATAACGAACCTGTCCAGCACGATCGATCAATACCGAAAATGGCATCCCCTGCAAGTCGTAGTCAGCGCTAGTCAGCTGACTATCATCAAACAGTATTGGAAATGACACCGCCATTTCTTGGGAAATTTTCCTGGCTTTCGGATCTTTACCTTCAACATTGACACCGAGAACTTCAAACCCGGCTCCCTGATAGCGCTGCCGAATACGATCAAGAATGGGCATTTCCTGTCTACAAGGACCACACCATGTCGCCCAAAAATTGATTAGGACAACTTTGCCTCGGTATTCTTCTAGCCTCAAATTTTCACCATTACGGCTTTTAAGTGTAAAGTCGGGCGCAGTTTGATCCAGTTCGATCGCTAATGTTGACGCCGATAACAAACTTGCAATGACAAAAAAGGGGACACTTTTCATATTCATGACTTACCCACTTCGTAACGATAATTCATCTGATATTCAGCGCGCAGCGGTCATTTGTAGCAGGCTATCTGAAACGAACATTTGACCTTTTCCATCAACAACGATCGCGTCGAAACCTTCCAACTCATTAATAAGCGCCAGCCCTTTCTTAACACCAAGCACAAACACGCTGGTTGAGAGCGCGTCAGTCGCCGCCGCTTTAGCACCAACAATAGTCACGCTTCTTACCTCTCTGGCTGAGTCACCTGTGTCAGGATCGATTATGTGGTGGTAACGCACGCCCTCTTGTTCGAAGAAACGTTCATAATCACCTGAGGTTGATACAGAGATATCCATCAATGGCAGGACTGCCACATTGTCCTGCTTGCTCCTCGGGTTCCTGATACCTACGACCCAGGGTTCCCCTCTCCTGTCGCCAATGATTCTACTATCTCCTCCCGCACCTACCATTGCTTGCGAGATACCCAAATCTTCCAAAATTTGAATACCGCGGTCGACAGCGTAGCCTTTGCCAATTCCACCCAGATCAACAGAAACACCTAACTTGCTGAAAGCAATTGTCTGCGCCTTCGCATCCATTTGCAGGTTTCTATAGTCAATTGCATCAACCGCAGCAGTCAAAGTCTTATCGTCGGGCTTTTTACCATCTCTAAAACTGTAATGTTTACCCGCAGAGGCATAGGTGATATCGAATGCACCGTCAGTCACTTTAGAGAAGTAAAGCGAATGCTCTATTAAAGCAAATAATTCTCGACCTACAAAAACGGGCCGATAAGCCCCCTTGCTGTTAAGTTGGAAAAGTACACTAGTTTCAATGTAGGGACTCATTACTCTGTCAATTCGCTTCATTTCTCTCATTACCGCCGCGATCGCAGCGCAAGCCTTTACTCCATTTTCATGCCAAAGCTCTACCTGAATATCAGTCCCCATAATTGACTGATGATCACTCCACCAATAACCCTTGTCCGCTTTAGAATTTTGTTGGCATTGACCACCTTCCAGAGACGCGCTCATTTCAGAATTAGCGACTCCATTCGAAAAGAGCTGCTTAACATGGGATTGCATTTCCGCAGAAACTGCAGGAGCAAGAATTATCAAGGCGAGTAACATGGGAGCCAGATTTAACATGACGATCTCTGTGTTTTTGAACGTCAAACTGTTTTATAGACTCTTGATTAAGATTGCTACGCGAATTGTCTGTTCTGTGAGCGACGTCAAAGCATCAATGTGACGTAGCACTCATTCGCACTAACAAAAGCGATATGTAGCCATGAAATCTTAGCGCAGGCCATATCTATAACAAATAGCGAAATCTTCTAACTGGTCCAATATGTTTGATAACTTTACTGTGATACATATCACAAAATGGTGACCGCCGATCGGGCAAAAAAGTCGACGGGCGGACAACTGATATCATTTGCCGAGGGAGCAGGAGCTTAGAAAGTGAAACTAACGACTCGATTGAGTAACATATTACTTCGAAGACTCAATCAAGTCAGTTGAGGCAAGTACTAGTGCCAGTCAGCTTTCCGTTTTTCAAGAAAAGATTTTCCACCTTCTTTACTGTCGTCGGAGTTCATAACTCTTGTTTGAACGTCTTCAGCAATATGATTTATCGCTGCATAGTCCAAACTCGAAGCCTTAATCATTGACTCTTTCATGCCTTGGACTGCAGCTTGGCTTAATTCACAAAAACGTGCCGCCATTCTTTCAGCTTCTCGGCCTGTTTAGCGTGACATAAGCGACGCCACTCTTTTTTACGTAAATACTTGTTTCAAGTTCGATTAAGTAGCTACCCTCTTAGTTTTTTTTCAATGTTAGATTTAATTATTAATTTTCATCTCGGCTAGACGTTTATCTTCTGCATTTTGATATTTGGGCGTGGTGTCACGCGGAGACCGACTATCCTCTCCTTCCGCCCTTGCTCGCTCGAGTGTCATCTCCCATCCAGCTTGCCACTCATATTCGATCGTTTTGATACCAGGTTGTTCGAAAGATTCAAATATAGCCAAAGCAGATTCAACAACTTCAAATTGGTTTTTTTTGTCGAAGGGTTTACCCGTTTCAAAGCCGAGCGGATAGTTAAGGAACAGGCCTCGGGGAGGCATACCAGCCTTGAGAATATCAAAGGCACTACCGAGGATTAGTGTCGGCAAACCTTTTTTTTCAAAATGCCGAGCGATCAGACTCACGGTCTGATGGCAAACGGGTCACAAGGGCACAAGTAGAAGCAAATCGAGTTCTTGCTGCTCTACAGCCGCTTCTATCGCAGGAATCAGTTCGTTTATCACCTTGCGCTGGGAGTAGATTCCACCCATGCAGGAAATGAAATTGTCTGCCAGCGAACCGATCACACCTTGTTGTTCCAATCTTTGAAGCGCTTCAATAGGAAACAATACACCTGGGTCCTGCCAGGCTTCTACCAAATAGTTCTCCATGATATGAGAAAATCGCAGATCGGCTAAAACCGCGCTGGATGATATCTCACGAATGCTCGCGTCATCTTTATAGAAGAAGGCGGTTTGACCCGTCACATAAGTGCCTGCGGAGGAAATTAGACCTAACCTGGATTCACTTAGTCGTTTTGATATCGGTGCAAGCTCTCCAATATCGTCAGCTTCAAACCACTGATAAGGCGGATAACCCAACCCATCATACCGACTACGAGTTTGTTCGATATATGCAACTGGTTCAGGTTTGGTCTGTGGCTTTGGTGCAAGATATAGCGCACGGGCGTGTTTCAACTGCTCATCTGGTTCTCTATGTGACGTCATTTCGCTCTCCAAATGCTGGATCTTGATAGCTTTTAGTCTTGATAATTTCCTTCATCACCTCCACCGCTTTCGAAACGTCCTCGAAACTATTATATAGAGGTGCGATACCAAAACGGAGGATATTCGGTTCTCGAAAATCGCAGATCACACCCGATTTGACTAACGCTTGCACAATTGCATACCCAGCTTCATGCGCTAACGACACCTGGCTTCCTCGACATTCGGCATCAAGCGGGCTAACAACAGTCAGCGCTTGTAATTCACTTGTACTTTGCACGAGCTTTATAAACATTTCTGTCAGTGCGATCGATTTGTTGCGCACTGCTAAAATATCAACTTCAGTCCACAGTGACATAGCTTCGTCTAAAGCCGATAATCCAAGAATACCAGGCGTTCCTGATTGATACTGACCAATACCGGAACGGGGAACATAGGTAGTCGAAAATTCGAATGGAGCTTGATGGCCCATCCACCCACTTAGCGGTTGTTCGACTCGATTTTGGAGCCTAGCGTTGACATATAAAAATGAAGGAGCACCGGGCCCACCATTGAGAAACTTATAACCACAACCAACAGCGAAGTCGATATCTAACGTATCTAACTCAATAGGCAGCACGCCAGCACTATGCGAGAGATCCACCAATACCATCGCACCCAATTTGTGTGCTTTTTCTGCGATTTTTCTTAGGTCATTGATATAACCCGTTCTGAAATTAACGTGGCTAATCAGCACCAAGTTAGTACGCTCATCGATTTTGTCAATCAATTCGTTTTCTTTCACACTTTCCAGAAAACACCGATCAGAACCCATCATTTTTTCAAGCCCCTGAACCATATACAAATCTGTTGGAAACGTTTCCTCAACCGACAATACCTTCGCGCGTTCAGGGTTTAGCTGCAGCGCAGTTACCATTAACTTGAAAAGGTTCACTGAAACTGAGTCTGCACAAACGACCTGGCCAGCATTCGCACCAACCAGTGGGGCAATTTTCTCACCAACGGTTACGGAAAGGTTTATCCAATCATGGCTATTCCAGCTTGCTATCAGTTCCTGCCCCCACTCTTGCCGAATGGTTTTTTGCAACCGAGCGTCAACTCGCTTTAGCAACGGTCCCAGGGAATTGCCATCAAAATAGACTGTTTCGGCTGGTAGATGAAATTGATTTTTGTAAGGCGCCAGAACATCTTTTCTGTCATTTTCAGCGGGATCATTTGAGTTCATTTTGAGACTCCAACTTAAGTTTAGCCAAAGCATCGATTATTCGATTGAAGGCCGGTCCATTTGGATCGATCATGTCAAAATGTCCCAATCCGGGTAATCGAACAAGCTCAACACTGGTCGACATTTTGGCGTAGTCCTCCGATTGTTTAATATTAACAATCGCATCACTTTCACCGTGAATCAATATTGAAGGCATTGACGGTATCAACAATGACGGAGAAGCGAACCGATATCGTCCCGCCTGATCATCTTCAGATCCGCCCATCAACGCCTCAGTAATGACTTCACAGCTATTGCTGCCACGCGAATACTCAACCATATCTGAAATTGCCGCCAAGCCAATGGCGCCACTAATAGCTGTATCAATGCGACTGCGCATCTCAGAGTTATCGGGGAGACTACCTTTAGAGGCAACCCAAAGAGCCAGTTGTCCGCCAGCTGAATGTCCCATAACGAATTTTGATCGCGCGTCAATGTTAGGTAATTTTTCTGTATGGTTTATCGAGTCGACAATATCTTCAAAAGTTCCAGGCCAACCGCCGCCAACATCACCAACCCGGCGATATTCAGTCGACCAAACCGCATAACCTTTGGCTTTTAGGCTGCTTGCGAGACCCCGAACATGGTCCAACCCATATTCATTTAACCAACAACCACCGTGAATCAGTATCACAAGAGGTGGCGATGCAGAACCTGGGTGCCAGTATTCGGCAAACTGTAGTTCACCCGCTCCGTACTTAATCACTTCGTTAGGCTCATCAAAAGTGAGCGTTTGAATTTCACCTAAACTCACCTGTGCGTTGACCTGCGAAAATAGAACAGGCACTGACAGTAATAACAGCAAGAGCAGCAATGGACGAGTAATCATCCATTTTGATCGTCGTTGGCTCATGTAGATTTTCCCTCCGTCACTGATCGACGGATCTCTCGTTAATAGGATTTGATGCTGCAACTCAGTACCTCTGGTATGATAGCCTTGACGCCACCCTGTTCACAAATGCAAGAATCAGGTTGTGCAGTACCAAAACTCAACCTAACTTCGTTTTAAGAATCTGCTATGACAAGTGCCAATGTTAACGCCGCAACACGTAAGACCATACTTTCAGGCTCCACCACAACAGGGAACTTGACCCTCGGCAACTATATTGGAGCCGTTACCAACTGGAAAGCAATGCAAAAGGATTATGACTGCTTCTACTTCATTGCTGACCTACACGCGTTGACCGTGCCTCAGGATCCCGTTGCCCTTAGGGCGAGATGTATGAGTTTCTATGCCCAATATATTGCACTAGGTCTTGATCCTGAAGAGAACACGATTTTCGTACAATCGCACATTCATGAACATGCCGAGTTAACGTGGATCCTTACTTGCCTTACGCCGATGGGTTATCTAAATAGAATGACTCAATTCAAAGATAAGTCTTCTAATGTCAAAAATGTTAATGCGGGCCTATTCTCATATCCAGTGTTGATGGCAGCAGATATCTTACTCTATCAGGCAGACTTGGTACCCGTAGGACAAGACCAAAAACAACATCTCGAGTTATGCCGCGATCTCGTTGGCTACTTTGATAATCGATATGGTACTGGTGCCATGAAAGTGCCTGAACCTTACATCCCTGAGCTCGGCGCAAAAATCATGTCATTAACGGATCCTAGTTCAAAAATGTCGAAGTCATCTGACAACGTAAAAAGTTATATCTCCATCATTGATCCACCCAAGCAGATCGTGAAGAAGCTGAAATCTGCCGTCACAGATTCAGATACAGTAGTTAATTATGATCCCGAAAACAAACCTGGACTCGCTAATCTGCTAACGATCTACAGCGTACTAAGCAATAGACCAATTTCTGCTCTGGTTGATGAATATGAAGGCCGTATGTACGGACATCTAAAAGGTGACCTTGCAGACCTTGTCGTATCGACACTAACGCCCTACCGAGAAAATTACGAAGACCTCATGAAAAATGAAGATTACCTGCGAGATTTAATGCGAGCGGGAGCCAAAAAAGCGAGCGCTAGGGCGGCCACCACGCTAGCAGCTGTCTATGAGAAGACTGGTTTATTACCCCGTTGAAACCAATCTTAGCCTGAGCTAACTATCCACACGGATAACCGTCGGCCCCTGATGCTTCAGGGGGCTGGACCTAAAGCCTTCTGGATCAGCAACCCTTTTACTCTGCGCTTCAAGCGCAAGGCCGACAAACCATTCTGGCACCGGGTCAGCGCCACATTGTGCAGCGAGCAAATTGATGTAGTCTGTTTGGGCATCACCAAGCCGATGAAAGTGATGTCTGAGAATCTGCTCTTTTGTGAAGCTCTGAAGTACCTTTTCGTTTGCCTGCCTCATTTCTTCTTGAGAGGGAAATTTCATTGCGCCTACAACGCCACTTGCAAACCATTTCGATTGCATTTCGAACAATCGAAAGGGAATCACCAGAAAAGGCAAGCCAATAAAAGCCAGATTCTGATGGCGGGCGGAGATAAGATCCAGATATAGAGGATGTACCCAGTTGTTATCAATCGAGACGACATCTTCGTTCAGGAATGGGAAGTTGTATTCGTATCCGGTACAAAAGACAAACGCGTCAACCCCAGAAATGCTGATCTCGTCATTAAAAACAAGATCGTCACCGGAAAACCCGACCGGTGATGGATAAAGATGCATGCCCTTGTGAGTTCGCTTAGGCGGTAGCTCAAAAGTATTTCCACACCAATAGACTTCACTTGCCACCGATGCAATTTCACGCGCTATATCAGCACCTGATGCAGCCGTGCCCCACACTGCAACCTTCTTACCCTTAAATTCGTCGGGTCTACGATAGTTATGACTGTGAATAACATGGCCACTGAATTTGTCTATGCCATTAAGAACAGGCACACGGGGTTTAGAGTAATGACCGTTACAAACAGCAACAATATCAAACAGATCATGTGAGGCGCGACGTTGGCTATCGTGACTCTCGATAGCCCAGTTATTTGTGCGCAAGCCTGACGAAGTATTGGCTCTTACGGGATCATCAGCGGACCGAACGCACGTTACTTCAGCATTGAACCTAATTAGCTTGAGCAGATCGTGATCAGCGGAAAACCTTTCCAGATACTCCAACACTTGAGCATGCCCAGGAAAGCGTAACCACGTATCTTCACCGCCACCGATGGAGTCAAAGGTATAATCGGAGAACGCCATTAGATCTCTAGGCAAGTTTGTACGCAGCGAGTCATACAGAGACGTGTGCACAGTTTGGTCAGGATCAACGCCGGTAATATCATCGTCTACCTTAGACTCGTATACCCAAACACCACCTACCTGCCCTGATTTTTCAAAGATCGTAACGTCAATATTTTGCCTAACAAGTTCGCGGGCGCAAACCAAGCCCGCGGCACCAGCGCCGATCACTGCCGCCTTCAATTTTTGTTCCATGGGTTTATGCTATCGCTGATGTATTAGAAAGTATTTCTGACATTATCTAATGTTCCAGCTATGCATTACCAGTTTTGCTGCGTTGATTACTCGACTTTGCAAGCAATTCACTTGAGATGTTAGCTGCTGCCAGCCATGCATCAGCCTGGGCAGAATCAACGACGCCTTCATCGTGCAGCAATCTCACATAGGTTGATAGTATGCTTGCTAATGACAGGGCACTGGTTTTATTACGATGTTTCTGATCTCCAAGCATGACGACATAGGCTAAAGCTGATTCAATCTCCGCCCCCAACTTCCAATGCTTGGCAACGAGATAGGCTAATAAAGCTTGCGCTCATGCTTAAGGTCGACTTACTCGACTCACAAGCATTGCTAGTGTCAACCTTATGTTGAGTTTCACGAGTTGGCGCTAAACTTTGAATAAGCTCGTTACTACCAAGAGCAAATCCAGGCACACGGACATCATCACTTTTACGTTTCACGCCGTCCAAATAAAATGTAAAAGAAACTGATCCCGCATTCAAAGAAAATACAGATTTGTCCATACTATTCACGGAATCACATGACTGCTGAAACAGCATTTTTGTTGCTTCAGGAACGGACTCAAGAATATGTTCGTCGATCACATTAACGATGCCACCGATCGCGCCATTGCCATAAAGCAGCGTCGCTGGGCCACGAATAACTTCGATTCTTTGAGCCAATATTGGCTCAACGCTATTAGCATGATCGGGACTCAAAGATGACTCATCCATCAATGTCGCGCTATTTTGCAATATACTCACCCAAGTGTCAGAGATATTAAGACCGACTTAGTCAAAAATCTTAGCGAAACCGGCTAATACATTACTGGTACTACACTAGATGGCAAACCATCTAGACCCCAAGAAGCGATATCAGGCTATACATCAGTCTTTTATTCAGGCACTAGATCGTGTTTAGAATCCGAACTGACCCTCACCAACAAGATGAAACAATCCCATTACATTACAAACAACCAAAAAAAACGCCGCTAAAAAGCGGCGTTTTAATCGTACTAAATCAAGCTTCTCCTATTAAAGGAAGTTTGGCGTATACGTAACACCTAGCTTGAGCATGCGACCGAATGGGTTATGCGTATACGGATCATAGTTTAGATCTGTAGCAGCACGAGGTGGCTCTTCATCAGTTGCGTTAATCGCAGAAAGAGAAATCGTCCAACCATCAAACATGTTGTTGATATAATGAATATCATGGGAAACGAAAGAATCAATTTCCCTTAAACTTGCCTGAGTAGACGTGTTCAGATCATCATATGAAGTCGTGTAGATAGCATTATAACTTACACGGTGCTCTTCATTTCCCCACTTCGCGAAGAAATTCACCTTCAACTCAGGCTGTGGCAGGAACGGTGTTCCTACATTAAGCCTGCCTACGAAATCGCCACCGGGTGCAAGCGTTAGCCCATCGATAGTTTTGAAATCATCGGATTCAAACTCGAGTCTATAAGTACCGTCAAGACCTAAAGTCACTTCACCTGTCATCACCTCGTCAAAGGTGTAATTGGCAACAAAATCAATGCCCGATGTCTTAAGATCGGAACCATTAATAATATTGGTTTGGATACGTTGCAGCGTAGATCCATCAGCACCTAAAGGCGTGATTCTAGCTCTGAGCGCAATACATCTATCCGTCGCAACATTAGCGCCGCCGTCTGCACATAAGCCACCTAAGTAAGCATTAACCACTTGCCCGGTACTCTCATTTTGGAAAGCATCCTCAAAGTCGAAGGACCAAAAATCAACAGAACCATAGAAGTTGTCATTTTGATAAATACCACCAAAATTAAGTGCAACAGCAGTTTCTGGTTTAAGGTCTGGATTTCCAGTTCGATCAGATGCTTTAAATGCAAGTGCTGCACCAATAAATTCTAGCGCTGTACCTGTACCACTTAAAAAGCTGGCTGGTGCGCCACGGAATGTACTTGACGCAGATCCTCTAAAGGTCAGGTTATCCGTTGGCTGCCAGCTAACTGCAATCTTGGGATCGAAAGTATCACCACCGTTTGCATTACCATAGTCTTCATAACGTGCAGCAAACTGAACATCTACAGTATCAGTAATAGGTAGCGCAAGCTCCATGAATGCGCCGTAAATTGTCCGGCTAGTCAATTCTTCTTCAGTTGCAGCAAGGAACGCTAACTGACCAGCACCACCTGCACCGCAATCAAGCGTAGTGACATGACCAAGCGTGATCGAAGCTGGATCGTTAAAAGGGCAAGGGTTTATCGCCCTGTTAGCCACATCTTTCACAGTGAAACTATAATCTTCTGTTCGAGATTGAATACCAAGTGCCCAGCCAACGTTGCCGCCGCTAAGTTCAAAGCTGCTCTCACCAGAAAACACTGCATCAAAAACAAGCAATTCATTCAGCGCTGTCGACCCAGTAGAAGCGGTTAACCAGTTAATCAAATCACCGGAATTTGAAACTGCAGCATTGTACTGCGGGTTAACCGCACCATTGACTGCTGATATTTCGATCGCGTTTGACAGCGGGTTATAGTACTCACAGCCATTTTGACCCGGCGTCGCGATATTGGCCGCTTGATCACAGTTAGGACCGCCTAAGCCGTCTAGGGCAAATGCCATACGTTCGATGAACATATCACTACCGCCGATGGTTCGATCACGCTCTGACCAGGACACACTAATATTGTAATCAATGTCTTCTGAGATTGTGCCTTCAAATCCGCCCGAAACTCGTTTCGTTTCAGTTGTTCTCTCCGCAGATTCAGGTTGGCCGTTACGACCGGCAACACCTAACATTCGACTCCAGACAATCGCACCCTGATCGGCTGCTGGTACAACAACTCCTGCAGCATTAGTGAGATCAGTGAAGAATCCGGGGTTTTGTGCTTTATAGTCAACCAAACCTGGGTGATTCGAAGCAAGAACCCGGTCTGGACCAAGTAGCGATTGCGGTGGATATGATGGAGACGTCTTCCAGGCAGGAATGTCCATGTCAGCCCACAGTGCTTCTACATGAAAGCTGTGATTGTCATTGAACTCAACATCCAATTCACCAAAAAGCTTGAGTGTTTCCTGATCTTCAATCAAATTGTCAAAGAAAGTAAACTGAAAACGACAGAAAGGAGCGACATTTTGTCCACCCAGAGCCGCGCAATTAGCGTCAGGTTTAGCTCCACCAAAACCGACAAGAGGAGACGTTCCCTCGGTAGCGAAAACAGTACCGGGATTACCAATAGAGGAGCTACCACCTTTAGAATTCTCAGCAAAAGGCCGCAAAGCCCAATCTCTGTCCTTAATGTTTAACTCAGATCGCTCTTCATATTCAGCCGAGAACGCAAAGTGAACGTTATCCATCTGCTTGCCATAAATAGCAGAGATCGAAGAGTCGCCGCTGGAGTCCTGAATATCCTGAAATGAACCACGAACTTCTAGCCCTTCAAACTTATCGCGGGTAATAAAGTTAACAACACCTGCGATAGCGTCAGAACCGTAAAGTGCTGCCGCACCGTCCTTCAATATTTCGACACGTCCTACAGCGATAGAAGGTACCGCGCTGATATCAACACCGAGTGCTTCCGTAGCAACTTGTCGCTTGCCGTTAATAAGTACAAGTGTTCTTGCGGAACCCAGTCCACGCAAGTTAACTGTTGATACTCCCTCGTTAGCTTGACCACCCCGAGTATCAAACTGATTGGTTTCACCCAAATTTCCTGAGGTCACCCCTAAATTTCTTATCATCTCGATAATACTAGGATTACCAACATCCTCAAGATCGGTCCTCGTCAAAACATCAACAGGTAAAGCTGCATCCTCTGCAGACCCTTTAATAAACGAGCCAGTCACGACGACTTCTTCCATCTCCGCAGCAAAAGCAGTTGTTACTAAACACGCAGACAGTATTCCTGTCGCTGCGAATTTAGACATTTTGAATCTTTTCATATTTTCCCCTAAAACATTCAATTCGATAGTTCCCCGCAGATACAGTTTCCTACGGGCCGCGCAATATACCGACCAAATCAAATCATTTCAAGCATTTATAATCTCTGAAAATAGTATCAAAAGCATCTCACCAACGTCAGCCTCAGGGGGCAATCGAAATTCAACACTCAGTAAGCGCTGGCGGGGGACTTGGTTTGCTCAACACTTGACCCCCTGCCAGTTTTGCTGCTGCCACAAACTGAGGAAAACTGACTTATATCCGGCTTTCTTTGCTTGATTTTGGTGCTACCGCACTATTTCAGTGCTAGCATTGCTGAAGTATGTTAATGCTGACAAAAAGATAATAACCTGATCAAATCACTGTGAGAGATTTCAGCGCATCAGCAAAACAGATGACCCTAAAAATGACCTATCTAGACGGGTCAACCGCCAGCAAATACAATTGTGCAATCATCACCGCGGTCGCATGGGCTATGCTTCGGTGAATGCAACCTTTATCATCGCTAGATAAAGGCAGGTGAGATTGCTAACAGGGAGGTAGTAAGACGTATGTATTTGGAGCACTTTGGTCTTCAAAAACCCCCTTTCCGTATTACTCCCGACACCCACGTATTTTTCGAAGGCAGTGATCGGGGAGCAACGTTGCACGCTTTGTGCTACGCCATTGCCACGGGTGAAGGCATCACAAAAGTTGTCGGAGAAGTGGGCACGGGGAAAACAATGCTCTGCAGAATGTTGCCGACTACACTTGGCGATGATATTGACTGGGCATATCTTGCCCATCCTAGCCTTTCACCTGAACAGATACTTCACGAAGTCGCCCGAGAACTGGGACTGGCAGTTACCGAGCACAGTGACAAACTGACGGTAATGCGACAACTTCAAGCCACCTTGCTTGAGCGCCATGCTTCAAATCGAAAGGTTGTCGTGTTAGTTGAAGAGGCTCAGGAAATGCCGCTCGAGACTCTTGAGGAACTGAGACTCCTGAGCAATTTGGAAACAGATGAATACAAGCTGCTGCAAATTGTACTCTTCGGGCAGCCAGAGCTAGATGAAAAACTGGCAGGGCGGAAAATCAGACCCCTGCGGGAGAGAATAACCCACAGCCTTTATCTGTCACCGCTACAGTTACAGGACATCCACGCCTACCTGAATTTTCGGATTCGCGCGTGCGGATATACTGGTCCAGACCTATTCTCGATTCATGTTGCTAAATCAATCCACCGATATTCACACGGACTCATTCGTAGAATAAATATTTTGGCTGATAAGGCGCTGCTCGCGGCCTACGCCAAAGGGTCGCACAATCTAAACATTGGCGACATAAAAAAGGCAGCCCGAGACAGCAGGTATAAACCCCGCAGGCGCTGGTGGCCTTGGCCGCAGGCACTGGCAATAGGTATCATCGGAACTTGTCTATACTCAATAATGTATCCTCAGGAATCAGTCGCTGCTGAATCAACTGAGATTTCGATTAAACAACCCTACACAGTACAGGGCGATCGGGCAACGAATCTGGAAACAAGATTGACAACAGCCACCATAATACCAACCACAACAACTATCAAAAGAACGAAACCGCGATATGAGCAGCCTCTAGAGCTGAAATCACGAACAGATCACTGGAATTATTGATGACAAAAGGTATAACCACTATCCTTCGACGTTGCTACCGGGCGCTGACACCACTTCCAGTCCTGCTAGGGCTTAGTCTTCTTCAAGGCTGTATTGTTGCCTTGGATCCGCCGCAGCCAAAGCTCTCAGATGGGCATCTTTCAACCCCTAAACAGCTGCAGCCAGATGATACTAATAATACAATCCCTGAGTTTGTTTTAGCCTCGCCAAGTCTACCAGTACCACAACCCGTGCTCGCGCCCGCGACTCATACGGTTGTTGTGTTCGATGTACCTGTTCGAGAGCTTTTATTTTCTTTAGCTCGAGACTCAGACTTAAATCTAGATATAGATTCAGAAATAAGTAGCACAATTAGTCTAAATGCAGTTGAACAGCCTCTGCCAGCAATACTTGACCGCATCGCCAATAGCGCCAACCTCAGATATGAATTAAGGAACAACACCCTTTCTATAAAGGTCGACAGTGCGTTTCTCAAATCCTACTCAGTAGATTATCTCAATATATCCAGACGAAGCGTCGGCAGCGTCGCGGTGTCCACCCAGATAAGCTCGACCGGGCAAGGGGGGGATGAAGCAGGCGGAGCCGCTGATAACAGCTCAGATACTGTCGTCACAAGCATTACCAATCACGCGTTCTGGCAAACATTAAGAACCAACATAAGCGGTATTTTAGGCCAATCGAGCTCTTCTGATACTGAGGCAGGGGCTGACAGCGCAAACATCATTTTTAATAGCGAGTCAGGAACAATTGCTATTCGAGCGACTCAAAGACAACACAAAGATATTGCAGCCTTTCTAGAGAGAGTACAACTCAGTACTCAACGCCAAGTTCTGATCGAGGCAACGATTGCAGAGGTCAACTTGAATGATAGCTACCAAGCGGGCATTAATTGGAATCTCATCAATCCTGATAATTCAAGCGGGGTCGAAATTAGCCAGAACTTCAATGACATTTCACTTTCAACCCCGCCTGCCATTAGTGTAAACGTAAGCGACTTGGCCTTGGGTGGCAACCAACTTCAGGCAACGCTACAAGCGCTCGAAACTTTTGGAGATGTGACTGTCATGTCAAGCCCGAAGGTAATGGCAATGAACAATCAGACAGCGCTTTTGAAGGTCGTGGACAACCTTATTTACTTTACTGTGGAGGTAAATATTGACACCAGTGCTGCGGGCATCGGCGGCGGCGGCTTGACAACCTTCCAGACTGAGGTAAATACAGTCCCTGTCGGATTTGTGATGAGCGTAACTCCCTATATCGATGCTGCTGGCTCCGTCATCCTAAATGTGCGTCCGACAATTTCACGGGTAATCAATTTCGTGAGAGACCCTAATCCTGCGCTTGCTTCGGTTGATGTTGTCAGCGAGATACCGGTAATTCAGATTCGGGAGGTCGAATCTGTACTTAAGGTTAGGAGCGGCGACATCGCCGTTATCGGGGGCCTCATGCAAGATGAAGTAAAACGTTCAAACAGAGGCGTACCACTACTTGGGAAGATACCTCTGATCGGAAATGCATTTCGCTATGACGATGATCAGACCAGTAAAACAGAACTTGTGATATTTCTAAAACCAACAGTGATCGAAAATGCCAGCATAGACGGTGGAGATCTTCAAAATTTCAAGCAATTTCTACCAACAAACAACCAGCCGTGAGTCGTTAGGATGAGCCTACTACTCGAAGCACTCAAAAAAGCTGCACTCGAAAAGCAAGATAAAGCCAATGCAGGGTCGACCACGCCTGTTAATCCTATCACCAAATCCGATAGCAATCTTGATAACAATTCTGATGGTGCTTCTGACGACACGCCCGATGATGAAGATACGCCAGCTAGTATGACCTTATCTAAATCAGTGAACTCAGCCCCGGCTTCTTCTTCGGCGCATCTTGAGCCACATTTTTTGATGCCCAACAATGAACTGAGTGACGTCGATAAAGAGAGCGCGACTACAGAGCTTTCGGAGAGTAAGGAAAGTCAAATAGAAGGTGTACTTGAACACAGCTGGGATCCAACTCTGGAATTTGATATTGAAGTTGATGAATCACTGTTCACAGACGACGCTACTTTAACTCAGAACCTTCATCAGCCTACCTGGAGCGAACCGGACTCCTCGGGTTTAGCCGAGGTATTAATAGAAACACCCCCAACTGAAATTCCTGAAGTCCTAAACCCATCATTAGAAACACCAACAGTCCCTGCTCAAGAAGAGGTTACTCAACCCAGCTTTAGTAAAACAGCCGAAGACTCCCGAGTAGACACAAGTACATTCAGTCAAGACATACCATACCCAGATCAAGCCACAGACTTGGAAACAGACCCTGAGACTAATGCGAGCCCTGAACAAGCGAAAGAAGAAGAAGCAAAAGAGGGGAAAAAGAGGGAAGAAACCCTACAAATAGCATTACTGAAAGAAAATTTACAAAGAAAAATCAAAGCAGAAGGCCAAGCAGCTCTCGAACACCTGATCAAAAGCGGACAGGCTTTGGAGCGCTCAAAAAAGCATCGCGCGCGTTTTCTCTACGCGATGCTAATTATGACAGCATTTGGAGGCATTGTTTCTTACTATTTTTACCTGTTAGCGGATAGCAATATTTCAGAATTGCAGTCGGACCCCGTTAGTATCGTAGACCTTGAGGAAACCACTTTGAATCTGGATCCCATACAGAATGTATATGAGACTAATCAAATTAGCGGCCCAAACACGCCCGCACACCAAGACACCGAAGAGCCAACCGAATTTAGTCTGCTGTCGAACGAAAACATGCCCACTGGCGCCAATATTCCGAGCAAAATTGAAAATTCAGATTCATCATCCAACCCAATTTCAGGATCATTAAGAGATACTTCGCGTGCGAACAATTCGATAGTGCAAACACCCAGCGCTAATCCAGAAGTTTCTATCTCGAACGATCAAGCTGCTCTCTCAAATTTTTCTACTCTGACAGGGCTAGGTGGTAACAATGACCCCCAGAAACTACCAACTCGAGTCATCGTCCATCATCGATCAATTCCTGCTACCGTGAGCGCTGATATACAGGACGGGTATCGCGCTCTTCAAAATAAAAACTATGTCGCGGCAACAGTAGCATACGAAAAAGCCGTTGCTCAAGCACCTAAAAACCGTGACGCTATTCTTGGCGCGGCTGCCGCCGCCGCTGCTCAGAATAGAATGCCAGAAGCGCTAAAATACTACCAACAGCAATTGAACCTCGACCCGCAGGACAGCTATGCTCGTGCTGGCATTCTATCTCTCGCGAATTCGGCTGGCACACAGGCAGTACAAAGAGAGCTCGATACTCTGATACTTACAAATCCAAATTCTGCCCATTTACACTTTTTAAAAGGTACCAATCTCGCCGCTTCAAAACAGTGGACTGCGGCGCAACAGTCATTCTTTGAAGCCTATTTTCGAGACAAAGGAAATCCGGATTACGCTTTCAACTTGGCGATATCGTTAGACCACCTAAATCAAAGAGAACAAGCGATTAGATTTTATAACTTAGCATTGGAAAACAACAAAAACGGATCCGCGAACTTCGGTATTGCTACCGCGAATAAACGCCTCACCCAGCTCAAAAAATTAGAGGCGAACAACGAATGAGTTCATCTAAACCCAGGCTTGGCGACAGGCTACTATCTGAGGGACTCGTCTCACAAGATCAAATTACTATTGCGCTTATTGAGCAGAAAAAAACTGGCAAAATGATTGGCCAGGCGCTGATAGATTTGGGTTTTGTTTCTGAACAGAAAATGCGCGACATGCTCGGAGAAGTACTTGGTCGCGGAAGCATTGATCTCAGTAGCGTAAAACCCGACCCAAAAGCCATTTCCTTAATCTCCAAACAAATAGCACAACGTCACAACGTCATGCCCGTTAGTTTTAGCGCCTCTAATAACTCACTCATACTTGCAATGACTGACATCTACGATGTGATGGTGCTAGACCGGATTAACGCTAATATACCAGCAGAAATCAACTTAACACCTGTGCTAGCAACTGAAACAGACATTAGAAAAGCCATCGATACATTTTATGGCTACGAAATGTCAGTCGACGGTATTCTAAAAGAAGTAGAGACCGGTGTTATTGACTATGACAGTCTCGATGAAGCTGAAGAATATAGTCAGCCAATAGTCCGGCTAGTCGAAGCATTGCTTGAAGACGCGGTAAAGCGCGAAGCATCTGACATCCACTTCGAACCTGAAGCAAGTTTCCTTCGCCTGCGATATCGAATCGACGGTGTCATGTCCCAAATTAGAAGCCTGCACAAAGATTACTGGGCGGCAATTTCTGTTCGACTAAAAGTGATGGCGAACCTAAATATAGCTGAAAACCGGACGCCCCAAGATGGGCGTATTTCAATGAGGGTCAGCGGCAGAGAAGTCGATTTCAGAGTTTCAGTTTTACCCACCGTCGACGGCGAAAACATTGTGCTTCGAGTTCTCGACCGTGCAAAAAGTTTGATGCCACTTGAGAATTTTAACCTTAGGGCAGAAACACTTGCCAAGCTCAAACTTTTAATGAGCCGGCCAAACGGAATCATATTGGTTACGGGACCTACAGGCAGCGGAAAAACAACTACGCTTTATTCGCTACTCAATTTTCTGAATTCGATCGAGGTCAATATTATGACGCTCGAAGACCCAGTCGAATACCCGATTAGCATGATCCGCCAGACCTCTATTAACGAAGTCTCGAAAATGGACTTCGCCGATGGCATCAGATCCATCATGCGACAAGACCCTGATATTATTCTAGTGGGTGAAGTAAGAGACTCTGCTACCGCAGAGATGGCTTTTCGTGCAGCAATGACAGGGCATCAGGTTTTTACCACCCTGCACACGAACTCTGCTGTTGGCGCAATTCCACGTCTTGTAGACATCGGCGTTCCAGCTGACATCCTTTCTGGCAATATCATTGGTATTATAGGCCAGCGACTTATTAGAGTTCTTTGTGATAAATGCAAACAACCAAGAGAATCTGAGGAATTCGAACAGATCATTCTCGGACTTGACCAGCCCATTCAGCTATTCGACCCTAAGGGCTGCAAAGACTGCTCTAATATCGGCTACCGCGGTAGATCCATAGTGATGGAAGTACTCACAATTACCGACGAATTGGATGAAATGATCGCCAAGAAGTCCACTATGCTGGAATTTCGAAATCAGGCAAAACTAGGCGGTTTCAAAACTATGGCTGAAGAAGGGCTACGTTTGGTTACCGATGGTCAGACGACTATCGAAGAACTAAGCCGTGTTGTCGATCTCACCGCGGGGCTCAAGTAATGGCGGAATACCAATACAAAGCCATCGATTCGTATGGTAAAAAACACACCGGAGTCCTACAGGCCAAAAATGAAAGAGATGTCGAGTCACGACTTGAACATCAAGGCTATGACCTGATTTCATGCAGACACCATAGACGACAAAGATTCAATTTTGGTCTCAGTTCAATCTCTCGTCGCGAACTTATCAACATGCTGTTCCACCTAGAACAATTGACCGCTTCAGGCGTTCCACTACTCCAAGCCCTGACAGATTTACGAGACAGCGTAACAGATAAGTATTTTCGAGATGTGTTAGCAGGCGTCGTTGAAGCTATCGAAGGAGGCGCGAACTTTTCAGGCGCACTCGCTCAATTCCCTGATGACTTTGAACCTGTATTCATTGCGTTAATCGCCGTGGGAGAAGAATCTGGCGAATTACCCAAGGTCCTTCGCCAGATGGGTGAAACCATGAGAAAAACCGATGAACTGATCGCAAACGCGAAACAGGTCATGACGTACCCAGCAATTGTTGCCGCAATCATATTCGCAGTTGCCGCATTTTTGATGCTTTATCTGGTGCCTAAAATCATCCCTTTTGTCGCCGAACTAGGAGGAGAGCTCCCCTTTCATACAAAAGCCTTACTTGCGACCTCTCTATTTTTTGCCGATTACTGGTGGCTAATAGCGGCAGCACCACTACTAGTCATTACCACATTCAGAATTGCAGCGAAAACACGCCCCGAACTTAATTACGCCTTAGATGGTGCAAAACTGAAATTCCCTCTATTTGGCGCTATGATTCTTAAAATTAGTCTGGCTCGGTTTGCCACCTATATGGCACTACTTTACGGCTCTGGAATAACAGTGCTTCGTTCCCTTGAAATATGCGAATCTCTGTTCGAAAATTCTTATTTGCAGCGCGCAATCAGCGATGCAAGAAGAGCAATTAGCGACGGCGGCGGTATCAGCGAAAGCTTCAGCAGAGTACAGTTATTTCCACCTCTTGTGATACGAATGATGAAGGTCGGTGAGAGTACTGGCAACTTGGATGAGGCTTTACTCAACGTAAGTTATTTTTACGAGCGCGAAATACAAGAAACCATCGAGGCAATTGAACCAACGATTAGTCCAATTTTGACAGTCGTTATGGGTGCACTACTTGGCTGGATCATGCTCTCGGTCCTTGGACCGGTGTGGAGCGCGGCGACGGGAATCAGTTAGCAATGGAACGTATATTCTACTTTTCCGGTTACCGGATGACTGTTTTTGATTGGAATGAAAAAACGCTGATTAGCAGTCGAGATTTTCAACCAGATGAAGAAGGCTACGCTGACTTCGAGTACCTGCTGGCACAGTCAGTCACCATGCCGGCAAAGCTTCTGGTAGACATGATCGAAGAGGATTTTCGGCGAGAGACGATCCCACACGTCAATGTGGTAGATCGTAAAGCACTCATACGACGTCAACTTGACAGACACTATCGCGACGAAGACTACGTTCATGCGAAAGTTATTGGCCGTAATAAAACTGGCAGAAAAGACGACACCGTCTTGCTATCCGCGCTCACCAATACCGGCTTGCTTGCACCTTGGCTCGACCGCCTAAGTGAGCACAGCGTCAGGCTTGCTGGCATATGGTCGCTCCCTCTCTTGACGGAAAAACTGCTACGTTCACTCATTAACGACGATGAAAATGCCTTAATAGTTTCGAGGCAGATAAGAAGCGCCTTAAGAAATAGCTATTTCAGAAATGGCAAAATGTTGTTATCGAGGCAAGCGAAATTCGACAGGGCCATGTGGGACAACGAACATTTCGGCGGTGTGATATCCAACCTTCAAAAGGGAAGTGTTGAAATTTACAACTTCCTGATCAACCAGCGGATTATGGACACTTCAGACCACCTCAATGTCTACTGCATACTTGGAGACGATCAACTCGACGAAGCTAGACAACTTAGTCAAAGTACCTCGACGATACACTATGCATTTATCAGTCTAGAACAATTGTTTAAACAGTTCGGCATTCAAGGATGTGAAAAATACGGCGCTGATGCTTTATTCGCCTACCTCTGTATGAAATCGAATTCGCTGTCAGATCACTACGCCCGGCAAGAACAAAAGTCGACCTACTATCGATACTTATTGGACAAAATGATCACCCAAGTGGCTGAAATCGGCAGCCTTATCTGCATCACCGCAGCGGTATTGTTATCTTTAAAGACACTTGAACTTAGCCAAGCTGAAGAATCAGTAGCGCGGGACTCTGCTTATCTGGAATATCAGTATTCAGACAGATATGGAGAAATTGAAAGCCAACTCAATACTGCAACGATGGTACGCGATGCTGTTTCACTATTCGCTGAGTTAGAAGTTGATGCCAAACAATCTCCGCAGCAATACTTTGGGACACTTAGTCAGGTACTGGGCCAGGCTCAATTCCGGCCAATCTCACTGGAGCAAATCCAGTGGCAGAAATACTCCCCATTAGAACTCGATGGCATCGTTGAGGCGCACCGGGCCCAACTTGCCCAGGAAAACAGCCCTGACCTCGAAGACGTAAATTCATACGACGAAGTTGAAGCAGAGTCGGAATCGACTTCACCCAAGCAACGCTCAACCCTCAAACTTGTTGGCCGAATTGATACCACTGGTTACTCTTATCGCACGACTATTTCTAGAATGAAAAATTTTGTAAGAGAACTCGAGAAGTCACCGAACGTTGAAAACGTACTTTTGATTAAGACAGCCGTAGATGTAAGAGATACTTCGCGATTCACAGACCAGATTGGTGACTTATCTATGCAACCTTCCACCAATATAGATTCGAATCTATTTGAGATTCTTGTTGTCCTGGAGGACTCACCTCGTGCGTGAACTGTTCAACGAAATTCGCTGGAAAGATCATATTTTTACACTCTCGCAGCTTGGATTCTGTCTTGTGCTATTGATCAGCGCATCCTACTACTACTTCAGCACCCAACGCTCACTAGAAAAAGCGAATATTAGTCATGATTCACAGAAGTTCGCCAACGAAGAGGCTGAGTCATTCAGAATCCTTCTCGAAGAAAACATGGACGCCTATCGAGAAGTTCAAAAAAAAGGTGGTATCGGAGAACCAATGCGCCTGCAATGGCTTGAAACCCTTCGTAGGGTTGCCGATAAATTCAATATTCCGGCGATAGAATTCACGCTGGATGGTAGCAAAATAGTTCACCAGGAAACTGATCCCTATTGGCATCCTGAAGTAGGCCTTATGGCTACTGATATGCAAATTATTATGCAGCTTAGTCACGAAGGAGACCTTTACAATCTTCTGACAGCACTTGAAAAGGGGGCGCCAGGCTTGTTCAGCGTTGAGGATTGCAGGCTCAGGTGGTTAACAACAACCAGTGAAGAATTTGAATTCAGCCGACTTCAAGGCGCATGCAACCTCAGATGGCGTACTTTGATAGATGTCACAGGTTCATGGGAACAGGCCACGCAATGATAAGAATGATATCTAACAACAAGGCCTTGCTACTCACAATACTGCTAGTTCCCTCGTTTTCTCAGGCTGAGTCCTATCCTTTTGGGCGCTTGTTTACCGACGACTCCGAAAGGCGAGTCTTAGACAGACTCAGACGAAATTCAGACCGCGTGCCTGAAGTTCTTACCGTTGAAGCTATTGATCTAGACCAGGAAACCGGCATTCAAATTGCCCCAGCTAACGTCAAATTTTCCGGATACGTCAGGCGGGCAGATGGTAAATATGCAATTTGGCTAGATGGCAAAAGTGATCTAAGTAAAGCGAACTCCGGCGCGATCTCAGTAATTTTGGCACAAGATCACTCCAGTGCAATATTCAGTTCGTCTGATGCAGATGCGACACTGTTGCCAGGACAAATTTGGTACCTGGAGCAGGGTATCGTGACAGATCATTATCAGGAAAAAAATAGCCTAATTATCGAAAACCCGACTAGCCCCCAATCAAACAGCAAGCTTGAACCCAAAAGCGCAGACAAACTAGCACGAGAAATTCTCATCCTAAAAGCAATCGAGGCCATTAAAGCTGCCAGTCCAAGTGCGACGAAGCTTAACGCTGACCCGGCACAAGACTAAAAAATCTCATGCTGCCAACTCCGAGATCCCAACCTCAAGCAAGTTCCTCCGGCGCAGCAATCATCATTTTTATCACGCTGGTACTACTTGTCTTTACAACTATCCTGATTGCGCAGATATCTGTTAACAAAAATAAATCAGCGCGTATGCAAAACAATTCGCAAGTGCTGGATTTGACTCAAAGTGCAATTTTTGGCTTCGCACTCAGCCATCCGATTCCCGGCACATTGCCCTGCCCGGATACCAATGGTGACGGCAGTGAAAATACAATGGCTGGCGGATGCACCAGTCAACTAGGTTTGCTGCCTTATTTCACTTTAGGGTTAGATAACTTAGATGACAGTTCAGGGTCAGACCTTTGGTATGCAGTAGAAACAAGCTATACAGTCAATGCCGCAGGGCAAAGAAACAGCTCAACGCCCAGCGCCATAACCCTGAATGGGCAGCCTGTTTCTCATGTGATCATCGCGCCGGGCATCGCGCTGGAGGGTCAGAATAGATCCCCATTGACTCAGGCTAACTTTCTTGAAGGAATAAATGCAGACAGCAACCTGAACACATACGACAACATTACTACAGACACACAAAATGATGTTGTACTTGGCAGCCCGCTCAGCAGTTTTTGGACCCTAATTGAGCAACGAGTGCTCGCTGAAGCTCACTTACTCACAACAACTTATCATACGGTTTGCAATCAATACCCCTGGGCCGCGAACTTCGGTGGACCTTATACAAGCGTCCCAAATCAACAAATCGGCAGCCTGCCATTCGCCGCCGCACTGCCCTTCAATTGGGGAGCACCCTGTGTCCTTGGAATCGCACCAACACCCACTAATTGGCTTGTAACACATTGGAGCGATCAACTTTTCTATCATATGTGTACTAACCTCGCAGGAAACTGCTTGACCGTAAAAGATAGTGGCAGCTCACCCGCTGCTGCCATAATTCTTGCACCAGGCAGCCGCTTGTCCGGTCAAACAAGACCTACAGCGGTAGCAAGCGATTACTTTGAGGCAGAAAATGTATCATTGCCCGACGAAGAGTACAGGGCGGCGAACCCCATTGATCATTCAGGAGGCTACAATGACTTATCCAACCCGCTTCCTTAGGGGGTTTACCCTTATTGAAATGTCCATCGTTCTGGTCATTCTCGGCGTGTTGCTCGGAGGTCTTATTGCACCATTCTCCACGCAACTCGATGCTAGCAAACGCAAGGGCGCTGAAACTCAATTAAAAGATATCCACGATGCACTGTTGGGATTTGCCGCCAACAGCGGAAGACTACCTTGTCCCGCTACCGCGGCGTCGAATGGTCTATCCGTGCCTAATGTTGCAACAACAGCCTGCGCCAGTAATGCTGGCTTTGTTCCCGTTGCCACGCTTGGCCTCAATGGCGCGGTGGACGCTAATGGAAGGCTACTTGACCCCTGGTTGAACCCGCTTCGTTATACCTTGACTGCTGCAAACGCCGGTGCGTTTTCTAATAATCTGACCCTTGGTCTAAACCCTGACCTTCAAGTATGTGGGCAGTCAGCATGCACAACGACATTGACGGCAACTGCCGTTGCAGTCGTACTTTCCCCCGGAGGTGATGGCGGCACTACAACATCTGTAGATCAGCTTGAAAATGTCGATGCTGACACTCTGTTCGTTATACGAACTTTCTCGGAGCAAGCAGGCGCTGAATTTGACGACCATCTTGTATGGATCTCAGTTAATACATTGATCTATAATCTTGTGAAAGCAGGCCAGATTAACTAGGTTCTAAATTTAGATAGATGGCGAGTGCTATCGGCTAACGGTGCCACACCGTTCGTCCGGCGACCAACGACGTTCTTAATTGCTTGCAATTGACTTACAATGCAAGCCTAGCGATCGTGCGCATGACTCCATCCCGATGATATATGCGATTTAAGATCTAAACATTTTTTAAGATCCAACCAATTTTAGATATAAATAACGAGGTGATAAATGAAAACGATATCTGGACCGAACGGGCAAAGGGGCTTCACCCTTGTTGAAATAGCAGTCGTACTGGTAATTATCGGACTTTTGCTAGGCGCGATTCTGCAGGGCACAGAGCTCATTGACAATTCTCGAATCAAAAAAGCGACTGCTGATATCAGCGGCGTCGCAGCAGCATATATCTCATATCAGGACAGATACAAACGTATACCGGGCGATGATGGCAACCTTGCAACGCTAACAGCACGTGGCGGCGACTGGGCTAATGTCACTCAGGCTGGCGGCAACAACGGCGCACTAACTGCCAACCTTAACAATACCTGGAACGGCGGTGGTGAGCACGACGATTTTTGGCAGCACCTAAAGGCTGCTGGCTACATCCCAGGCAACCCAGCTGACGCTGGCGCAGCTGCACTACCTAAAAATCCTTGGGGCGGAATAATGGGTATTGCCGTACCTGCAATGGGTGGCGGGCTTAATGGCATAAAACTATGTATGAGCCAAATTCCTGGTAAAGCAGCAGCGGCGCTAGATTTACAATCTGACGACGGACTCGGTAACTCAGGAAGTATGCGCGCAACGTTAGGCACGGCGGGTACAAATACAAACCCAAGCAACGTCGCATTAGCTGCTCCTTATAATGAAGACAATGAGTACACTATTTGTTCATCCCTGTAGAAACATCGCAAAGAAGGGGCAATGTTTGCCCCTTCTTTATTCACCATAAAAATCCCCGCGACTCGATTTTCTCCTTTTAATGGGCACACGCGCGCTCATCACACCCCACCAGGCAACTGAATCAACCCGTGCTATTAGCAGAAGCTCAAACGATTCAATAAGAAATAGAGCGTTAAGTCGATCATTGCGTTCACTGAACATTGCTTCGAAAAAGGCAATCGCAAAAAATAATCATTAGCACAGGACTCGCTCGAACCAGCCCCAGACCAGATAAGAATGTTACCTTCGTCTGACGAAACGAGGATCTTTCGTTTGCTTCTTTCGATTTAAAAGGTTTCTCATCCATAAACCCGATAGCAAAAAGCCCAGAGCCGCTAGACCGAAACTTCCTACGATGATAGGTAATCCTAAATCGGCGAGAGCTAACTCGTTTGGAATCTCGAAAATGCTGCCAAATGCCTACAAGTCAAAACCATATCAACCGATGGTAGGATCTATCCTTTGCTAAGACAGCGAAGCGATAAGACAGGTTTTTTGTTGATGTGAGTTCATGACGAACCCCCAGTTATTGTTTACTATTTTACTTTAACGCTGCCCCGTTAAGGGACCAGAATTAGGATGATCTCGATGAACATTATAAAGCTGTACTGCAAATTTATTAGCTTTCCGAAGACGATTCTCGCTTTGATCACCTTATCGTCGCTTCTCGCAGTTACGCAATTACAACATTTCACCTTCGATGCATCGTCGGATACCCTCGTTGTTAAGGGCGACCCGAAGCTTGCTGATTACAACCAAATGGCGAAATTGTTCGGTGGCGATGAGTTCATTGTATTCACCTATGCACCACTTGCACCGGATCATCTTCTGTCAGAAAAATCTCTGACACTGTTATCCACTATCCAGGCGGAGTTGAATCAACTCAACGGCGTCTCTGGCACTTTCTCCATTCTGGATGCGCCACTCGTCCGAAGCCCGGCAATTGACCTAAACGACATGTCCACAGGTTATCGAACACTCCGAAGTCCAGATGTCGATAAACCACTTGCCGTTATCGAACTCACAACCAGTTCTCTTTTCGAAGACTTCCTGATCTCAGCCGATGGAGGTGCATCTGCCATCCGAATCGACCTCAAAAAAGAGCTTGAGCTTAATATTATACGCAGTAGACGGGACGAACTACGCCTGCAAACAGGCTCAACAGACACAGCACTAATAGCGATAGAAGCTGAATACGTTAAAGCACGAACCAACTATGTCGCGCGCAGAGAGTTGCTAATCGCGGAAATTCGTACAATACGCGACAAGTACCAAAGCAAAGCAGATATTTTTATCAGCGGCGTGCCCATGATTGCCGCCGACATGATCACCTTTGTAAAGTCTGACCTAAGCCGGTTTGGCACGCTTGTTCTCGGCTTGATCATCGCCATGCTTTACCTCTTTTTTCGACGATGGCGATGGGTCATGCTGCCACTACTGATAGCTGGGGTATCATTGTTATTCACAACTGGCATTTTGGGCTTTATGCAAAAGCCAGTCACCGTTGTGTCTTCAAATTTTATCTCCCTGCTAGCAATTATCTGTATTTCTTTTTCTATTCACCTAATTGTTCGCTATCGAGAACTACTCGCAAAAGATGAAGAGCTCGATCACAAAACCTTGATCGAGAATACGTTAATCAGTAAATTTCTGCCCTGCCTCTATACTGGACTTACAACGCTCTTGGCTTTTGGTTCTATGTTCGCCAGCAACATAGTACCTATTGAAGACTTCGGCTGGATGATGTGCCTCGGCATTATCATATCTTTCCTTGTCACTTACTCATTGTTCCCTGCGGTGCTTTTGATACTGAGCAAAGCAAAACCGAGCCACACACTAAATCAAGAAATCAGACTCACTAACTGGCTCTGTGAGCTCGCAACGATGCAGCCAAAAAGAGTCGTGTTTTTCTCCCTGCTACTAGCTTTCTTCTCTATCACTGGATTGAGCCTCGTTACATTTGATAACCGATTCATCGACTATTTTGATGAAGATACCGACATACATCAGGGTATGAAATATATTGATGACCACCTTGGTGGCACCGTCCCTTTTGATGTCTACCTTCAATTCAACCCATTCGATGACCCATCAAAAGATGTTGCGACTCCCGACATACTCGATTACGAGGAAGAAGATGATTTTTTTGCTTCTGACGATGTATATCCAGAACGATATTGGTTCACTGTTGATCGTATTGAAACAGTCGCGAAGTTGCACAAGCTCATCACTCAACAACCAAATATTGGCAAGGTCATCTCTATTTCAACACTTGAAAAAATGGGTCGTGAATTCAATGAGAATGAGCCTTTAAGTGCGCTTGAATTGGCATATGTCATTGGCGAATTACCAGAAAGTATTCGCAACCAACTTATTGCGCCCTACGCTAACCCAGAACGTGGTATCGCTCGAATAAATGTCAGAGTCAAAGAAAGCGGTGAGCGTTTTTCACGTGACAAGATGGTGAGCGAAATCGAGCGCTTTGCTACCGTCGAATTGGGTCTCGAGCCAGAGAATGTAAAGGTCACTGGAATGATGGTGCTCTTTAACGAAATGTTAAAACAACTGGCGGACTCTCAACTTCGAACGCTACTCTATCTGGTGCTTGCAACGTTTTTGATGTTTTCACTACTGCTGAGATCACTGTTGCTGGCGATCCTTGCGCTGACGCCTAATATCCTTGCCGCCGCAACAATCATCGCATTTATGGGTTATGCATCAATCCCCATGGATATGATGACGATAACAATCGCCGCGATCAGTATTGGTATTGGCGTAGACGACGCAATTCACTATTTGCATCGGTTTAGAAAAGAGCTTTCAAATAGCACGGATACCATCACTGCAGTCAAGCATACGCATAGCACTATCGGGCGTGCAATGTACTTTACTTCAATGATAATCATTGGTGGTTTTTCGATTTTGACACTGTCTAACTTTTTACCGACAGTTTACTTCGGTCTGCTAACAGCATTAGCAATGATTCTGGCACTGCTAGCCAACCTTACTTTACTACCTTCGCTACTGGTACTTGTCTATCGAACAGCCCCAGCCGAACCAAGCTGAGGGCTCCTAACCATGTCGAGGGCTCTTATCTAACTGGGCTTTCGAACCCTTCTGGTTTCATTGTTATCACCGAGCAATTCACCGAGTTCAATATGACTTCAGCTGTATTTCCGATCAATAAACCCGGTACACCAGACCGGCTTAAAGTGCCCATGACTAATAGATCAACATCATTCTTCTCCAAATAATTTAATAGTGCGCGTTCGGGATGACCATTAATTAGGTGACAGGAGACATCTGCGTCAGGGTGAAGTGCGACAAGCTTATCGAGTTTCTCTCGCGCGCTTTCCTTAACTGCTGTCACGATATTGCTGTATTGCGCGCTTTCAATTTGTGTTTTCACAGAGCTCTCAAAAGGATGTTGCCAGGCGAATACCACATCAACCCTTGCCCCTTCGCGTTCAGCAACACCAACAGCAAGATCTACTATCTCTTCACTGAGGTTTTTTGATTTACCTGAATTTTCCGCTAAGTCTACGGCAGCCAAAATTTTCCGAATTCGTTTCTTTCTGCTGGGCTTAATTATCCAAACAGGGCAAGGGCACTTTCGCATCAAATTTAATTCCGCGTTGCCGAACAATGCACCCGCAATAATACCTTTATGATGAGGTGCCTTTACCAACACGTCATATTTCTTCTTAATTACTGCCTTAATAAGTTCAATATAATCTTTACCGGGTATAACTTCGATATTGACCTTGACGCCTGTAGAATTTGATTTCAACTTTCCTAGCATCTGTTCTATCGCTTTCGATCGCTCTTCTACCAAAGCGCGCTGAATATTGTCTAGATAGACCTGTTGGCGCTTATCGTTAGTACCAACATTTGCGACTACAGCCATGACCGTCACCGAGCCCTTATTGTGCTGAGCCAACTCAAAACACTGTGCAAGCGCAGCCGCTTCACCCTTTGCACCATCAGCAAAGAATAATATTTTCTTGACGTTTTTCATAAATCTATACCGTTATCACGGCCTCTCAGAGTGTAAAAAGGGTTCGGCCTTACAAAATATTAGTCAGAACTCTAATATTGATAATAATCAGGGATCCAAATTTCATACTTAGACTCAAGGTAAGAAACAAGATCTATCAACTCCTGAACAGACATGACTTCATTGTAAACTCTCATTTTTGACGTGCCATCTTCAGTGATTGTTTCCTTGTCCAAACCTCGCGATAACTCGTGGTTTGGGTTGATGATCGAGGTGACCAAATCGCCATAGGTCTTGATTCGCGTGACTTGGCCACCTAAAACCACATGCACACCATCTTCGACTCCGTCCCATTCAATCCCTTTCGTTTCCGAGTTCTCCGAGGTCGTGACGCTGTGGCAGGCATTACATTGCAACAGGATGAATGTCATCCGTCCTTGTTCGACATTTCCTTTCGGCAGATTAAAACCTTGCCTCTGTTGATCGCAACCGAAAACAAACAATAAAAGGCAAACTCCCAGCACTCGTATACTAGCAGTTCGAACCCTATTTCTTACAGCAAGCTTGACCATAAATTTGTCTCAACAAGTCATTCTGATACCAGTTTGAAGCAAATCTACTTGATGTTAGTTGATTTGAATCAACTCCTCAGTCAGGTTTCTGCTTGGACAGAAGCCATGCTAACGCACAATGAAACTATATACAGTGACAATTCTTACGCCATGAAAGGAGTGAGATCCATCATCGACGCTGCCCTATAGCCAAGAAAGACTAGCGAATCTGGACCAACAGGGTGACGAAGTCGCTCATCACCAACCTCAATAATGGATTTCAACTTGTCTGATACCAGTGAAGATGGTGCATCAAAATGGGACGCAGCAGTAAACAGGGTGCAGGGAACTCTGTCGTTGCCTCGTACGCCAAAATTGACTTCTTAGCTCAAGTTTTTAGGTTAAATTTGAGACTAACATGCTTTTAGGATTCCCGTAAGTGCTCCTATCGGTATACTGTTTACCTTCCAGAATGAAATAGACCCGCAGGGTTACGCAAAGTAGATAAGGCAGAACTGAGATGTATATCGCGATGAACAGATTCAAAATAAATGTGGGCTTCGAGGTGGGATTTGAAGAGATATGGCAAGCTAGGAACTCTTCGTTGAATTCTGTACCCGGATACCATTCTTTCAAGTTGCTGCGTGAAGCCAGCGCTAAGGCTAACAGCGAAGACTTCACACTCTATTCAACATTAACCTTGTGGCAAGACGAAAAGAGTTTTCGTGACTGGACCAAATCTGAAAATTTTCGTCAAGCACATGCTAACGCAGGCGCTGTGAAAGGGACTTACCAGGGTCCGCCCAATCTTGAATTGTTTGATGTCATTCTGGACGAACCCAACTAACTGAATGGCCCACATCGTGGAACTAGGTGGCTCCCTTTAGTAACGCCCTCTAGCAAAGCATTAGAATCAGATTTTCTTGACCCTTAAGCGATTTGCATTAGCGACGACCGTAATCGAAGAAGCGGCCATTGCTACGCCAGCAAACGCAGGGTTAATAAGCCAACCTAACCAAGGAAACAACGCCCCGGCGGCGACGGGTATAAGCAACAAGTTGTAGCCAAAGGCTCCTGCCAAGTTTTGATAGATATTCCGGAGGCAAAATTTCGAGATTAGAATAGCTTTCACGACGCCACCAACGCTATCACTCAACAGAGCGATATCCGCACTTTCGATAGCGATATCCGTACCCGCACCCATCGCAAACCCTACGTCAGCAATACTTAAGGCTAACGCGTCATTTACGCCATCACCAACCATGCCAACTTTTTCACCCTGCCGTTGTAACTCACGAATGTAGTCGAGTTTTTGTTCCGGCGAGACTTCAGCAACAAATTCTTCAAGCGCGAGTTGCTCAGCTATATTTTTAGCGACGCCTCGACTGTCACCAGTCAACATGACAACCTTCAAACCCATTTTTTTCAATCTTAGTATGGAATCCTTAGAGTCTCTCTTGACCTGGTCGACTAAAACAAACGAGCCCACAATTCGTTCGCCGACGCCAACATATATGATAGTTTCTGGTAACTCCTCGCTTTCGACTTCTGGTGAGGACACAGGATTCTTAACTTCATAAATTGTCATATTGTGGGAAGACATAAATCTTGCGTTTCCGATCGCAACTGATTCGCCGTCGATTTCACCTTTTACGCCACCACCCGGTGAAGCCTCAAAATTTATAACCTTTGCGGTAGGCACATCTACTCCTTCGGAATCGCAATATGCCACCACGGCCTTTGCCAAAGGATGTTCTGATAGCTTCTCAAGGCTGTAAGCCACTCTTAAAACACCAAATTTGCCTGCATGATATTCATCGCTGACAACGAAATTTGTAATGCCAGGTTCTCCGACTGTCAATGTACCGGTTTTATCCATGATGATGGTAGTAAGCCCTGATGCCGCTTGCAGGGCGTCACTATTCTTAATCAACAAACCCTCGCTTGCTGCTCGACCTACCCCGACCATGATTGACATGGGTATCGCCAAACCCAATGCACAGGGACAGGCAATAATAAGCACAGCCATCGCAGTACTTACCGCATAGGCGAAGCGGGGTTCTGGACCAAACATGACCCAGGCCAACGCAGTCAATATAGCAATCGCAACGACCAGAGGAACAAATACGGCGGCAATTTTATCGGTGATTCTGCCGATCTCAGGTTTTGAGTTCTGAGCTTGACGGATAAGTTTTACAATATTGGCGAGCACTGTTTGCTGACCAACCTGCTTGGCTTCAATCAACAATGTGCCGTATTGATTGATGGTACCTGCCGAAACAATTGATCCTTCTGTTTTTATCGTAGGCGCGGATTCACCCGTCAACATTGACTCATCAACACTGGACTCTCCCTCCAACACCAGACCATCTACTGAAACCGCCTCGCCGGGTTTAAGGCGAACCAAATCACCTACCACCAAAACCGAAACAGGCACCTCAGTTTCTTCGTTACCACCTGCCGATTGAACAACTCTGATAGCAACCGCAGGCGTCAAATTAAGTAGTTTATCAATCGCGATAGAAGTTTTACCCCTGGCATTATTCTCAAGTGCCTTGCCTAGGCTGACAAAACCGATAATCAGCACGGCAGCTTCAAAGAATAGGTGCCGAGATTGGAGCGGCACTATCTCTGGCCAAAGGATAACAAGCGTTGAATACAGCCATGCGGTCGAAGTCCCAAGCACAATCAATGTATCCATAGTGGTCAAGTAATGCTTCGCGGCGTTGAATGCTGCAGAGAAAAAATGTCTGCCTGAAAAGTACATTACTGATGCGACAGCAATACTCATCCCACTCCAGAACCATTGGTTTGATCGCGCGGGGAAAAGATTGAACCACATGCCCAGCATAAGACCTGCACCACATAGCAAAGCAACTCCCGACGCCAAAAACGAGCGCCGTAGTTCAGCGTCAAGATGTGCAGCTCGTGTCTCACGGTCTTCTACGCCCTGAACTTCAGCCGTATAACCTGCACTTGTCACCGCGGCGATAAGACTTTCCAGCGAAGCTTTGGATACAACAGTCGCCGATTGATCCGCAAAATTTACTGAAGCATTAGATGTACCGGCGACCGTCGCAAGCGATGTTTCAACTGATCGGACGCAACTGGCGCAACTCATACCTCCAACGACAAGCTGATAAACTTCATCCACCGCGTCTAGCTCAACGGACGCTAAATCTTTCCTATTCTTGTCGGGAAATGTCTTCTCTAGGTTTTCATCTGTGTTGTCCAAGGCCGGCGTTTCGATAGGATAGCCAGCTTCAGCCAGAGTAGAGACCAAGACGGTAAGATCAAAGTTGCCGTGCGTTGAGACGACATGAGAGTCTGGTTCAGCATCGACCGAATCAACCCCTGCCTCATTGAGAATAAGATGAGTGACGCTTTTGATAAAGTCATCCTGCCGCGGACCGTCAAAAATCAGTGCTATACCGCCCCTAACGCTAAATTGCCCTACTTGGTATCCCAGCTTTTCTATCGCCTGACGGATATCAGATTCACCAATAAATTGAGGCATATATAGACCGACTGAGCTATTTTCGTGTGACACTTCAACAACTGCACCGAAGTTCATGTCTTCCAGCATTTTTCGCACCTTGGCTTCGCACCGAACGCACGTCATACCGGTTACATCTATTTTGAGGTTTGTGTTCAGACTCATTTGTACTCTGCCTTTAGAAACCTTTTTCATTAGAAGCTCTGCCATTGATGGCTCCACTCCATTTAGATTGGCCACCATCGCACAATAAAGCTTGAAGTAGGTTCAAGGTAAAGCCCCATTGGAACAACTCAGATTTTTTAGTTCAGCCGACAACCTCACTTGACCACTTTCAATAATGTGTGGATTATTGCCTCCCCTACGCTTCCAATTACGACACCCATAATGACAATTAAGCATGTTTTGATTTTGAACGGACCTGGTTTAGCTGACCCTAGCGATTTCGACGGCAATAGCTACGGAGACCTATATCTTCGCGACATCGAAAAAGAATGTTTACAGGTGAGCCAGCAACTCGGTTTATCCACAGACTTTCGACAAACAGAAGATGAAGAAACGTTATTTCGCTGGATCGCAGACGACTCCAAGGGGGCTGACGGCCTAATCATTAACCCTGTAGGTAGCTCTAGAGCAGCTTCATTAAATTTTGAGCAGTGCTGTTCGACAATTAGATCGATCGCGCATCTAAAAATACCAGTGATTGAAGTTCACTTAGAAAACATCTTTCTGCCAGACTCAAAAATTGAGAAACCAATTCAGATACCAGAGATCGAGATCGGATTGATCAGCGGCCTTGGCCTCCAGGGCTATGGTCTTGCCATTCAATCACTTGCAAGCAAACTGAAAACTTAATAATGGGAGATTACATGAAAGTTCAAGTCATCAACGGTCCCAATCTAAATTTGCTGGGTACTCGGGAGCCTGAAATTTATGGCTACGATACGCTGGCTGACATTACCGCTAGATGTCAGAAGTTGGGCGATGAAACCGGTATGGAGGTCAGTTTCCTACAGTCTAATTACGAAGGCCAAATTGTGACATGGATACAGGAAGCTATTCACAAAATCGACGCTATCATCATTAACGCCGGTGCATACACGCACACATCCATCGCCATTCACGACGCGCTGCGTGCCTACACTGGCTTTACAGTCGAACTTCATATTTCCAATCCACACCTGCGCGAGCCATTTCGACACATTTCCTATGTTTCTTCAGCGGCTGATGCAATCGTTGCGGGGCTTGGTGTCCAGGGCTATGAGCATACCATCACGATGTTGGCTAAACTGCGAAATTGCTCAACTAAGCTCCCGAGCAGCGCCGCTTAGCGACACGCTTCGCGCGTGAACCCATATAACAGACGGAGTAGAGGACGATGTAAGAGTTCTTCAACATTGAGTTTTCGGACTTTCTATTAATGTATGCTTTGATTGAGACGGCATTCGAGCCAGCCAATCAGCTAAGGAGGATCTCATGAAAGTTTCTATCGCTATTTGCTTCACAGCAGCCATCTCATTTTTGTTATCCGCCTGCAGTCCTCAAGAACTGCCTTTCCTGCCAGAATACCCTAAGATCGATCTCATGATCATCAACGGGCAGGTACTTGATGGTTTAGGAAGCGAAGCTATCAACGCTGATGTCGTGATCGTAGGAGACACGATTGTTTTTGTTGGCGAGACTAAATTCTCGGCACAGGAACGACAATCACGAATAGGTCGAACAATAGACGCGATGAACAGAATTGTCTCTCCCGGCTTCATTGACCTACATTCACACGGCAACCCGCTTGAAACACCCACCTTCGAAAATTTTCTGGCGATGGGGGTTACCACTATTTCCCTTGGCCAGGACGGGGATAGCCCAGAGATTGAAAATCTTGGTAGCTGGTTAGAAACGGTTGCTGAAAAAGGTATAGGTCCAAACCTTGCCATGTTCGTTGGCCACGGCACTCTTAGATCAATCACCGGTATCGGCCGGGATGCCAACCCCGATGACGCGACTCTGCAAACGATGTTGGCCTTGCTCGACAACACACTTGAGTATACTTTTGGCCTAAGTTCAGGCTTGGAATATAACCCCGGCCTAAACGCACCAACGTCAGAACTTGAGGCGATTGCCAAAGTGGTTGGTCAGAATGATAGGTTGATCATGAGTCACATGCGTAATGAAGACGACGACAAGCTAGATGCATCTATCGCCGAACTGATCGAACAAGGCAAACATGCCCGAGTGCATATAGCGCATCTTAAATCGGTCTATGGCAAAGGCGCAGAGCGGGGCGAAGAAATTCTTCGAATTATCAAAAATGCCCGTGACGGGGGTGTTCAGATCTCCGCCGATACCTATCCCTACAATGCTAGCTATACCGGCATCGATATTGTTTTCCCTATTTGGGCTAAGGCAGCCGAGCAGTTTCAAATTGCAAAGCAAGATCGACGGGCCGAGCTGGAGACTTTTCTCGTCAACAAGGTCACCCGTCGTAACGGCCCTGAAGCAACCTTGTTAGGTACACCGCCATACACAGGGAAAACGCTAGCGGATATCGCTCGCGAACTTGAGATGCCATTCGAGCACGTGCTCATCGATGAAATTGGACCACAAGGCGCCTCCGGCGCCTACTTCGTTATGAACGATCAATTACAGTCAGCAATCATCGCAGACCCAACCATATCTATTTGTTCTGATGGCAGCCCTACTGGCTTTCACCCACGCGGACACGGCGCTTTTGCAAAAATTATCGAGCTCTATGTGATGGACCGACAGATACTCTCACTAAAAGATGCCGTTAGGAAGATGACATCCCTACCAGCTGAAACACTCCAGTTGCACGATCGCGGTGTCGTCCGCAAAGGCATGAAAGCCGACTTGGTCGTCTTCGATCCAGCAAAAGTGAAAGAAACAGCAACCTATCCTAACCCTCACCAATTTGCCGAAGGCTTTGACCTCGTTATTATCAACGGCAAGATCACCAGAGAAGATGGCGAAATGTTCAATAACGAGGCCGGCGTCGTACTAAAACCTCAACCCTCGAAACGGATGCCAAAACCCGCCTCCGAACTAAAGACTTGAACGACTGCTTAAACGACAAACAGTTAACAGCAAATGAAAAGAACAACGTTTGAGCTGCCTTAAATTTCAAATTTCAAATTTCCACTGACGCAGGTTCATCGCAAAGCCAGCAATATTCAGGCAAATGAAAAATTTTTGAAAAATTAACGAGAAACCTACATTTTTCCTTTGGGATTCCTTCAGTTTTAAAGGATAATGCCGCCGCAAAACTATCTGAAATACTCAAGAAACCTAAAACTACCGCACCTGATGTTCCGCAGCGTAATCGTAATCCGATTACTGGAGCGTCAAAAAACCATCTAGGGGATCACTTAAATGCTTCGAGCAAAAGTAAACAACTGCTTGAGAGTCTTCGCTTCACTTGTCATTTTGACCATATCCGGTTCATTAATGGCAGCTGAAACCACTTCCGCTATTCGCGGCAAGGTTGTCGACTCCAACGGTCAATCAATGGCAAATGCCAGTATCAGTATTCTTGATGAACGAACTGGCGTAGTAAGAAACTACTCCGCTAATGGCTCAGGATCTTTCTTGGCGAGCAGACTACCGGTCGGGGGACCATACAAGGTCACTGTTGATGGCAAAAAAACCATCACGGTTCAGTCAATTGCATTGGGAGATATTTATAACCTAACCATTGACGTCCAAGCCACCGGTTCAATGGAAGAAGTTGTTGTCGTCGGCAAGTCGAACGCCTTTGTCGACGTTGCTGCGGGGCCATCAGCGAACTTTTCAAATTACGATCTTGTTAGAGCAATTTCTTTCAATAGAGACATCAATGAGGTTTATACAATAGACCCGCGGATCAATCTGGATCAGGAAGGCGATGGCGCAATCAACTGTGCTGGCAAACACCCACGCTTTAACAGCATTACGCTAGACGGTGTTAGTCAGGATGACCGCTTTGGTCTGAATGACAACGGCTACTCAACTGCTGTTGGTATGCCTTTCCCTTACGACGCAATTGAGCAAGTCGCGGTAGAGCTTGCACCCTTTGATGTTACTTACGGTGGCTTTTCAGCGTGTGTAATCAGTGCTGTAACTAAAACCGGCTCAAACGAATGGGACGGCAATCTTTTCTATGAATACACCAGCGATAGCTTCCGCGGGAATACCATCGATGGTATTAATCCTCAGCAGCTTGAAGCGTACACAGAGAACAAACTCGGTTTCAGCATTGGCGGACCTATCATCGCCGACAAACTGTTCTTCTTTGCAGCTTATGAAGAATCCGAAGAACCGCGTTTTATTGGCCAGGGCGTTAACGGCTCCGGGAACGGCACTGAACGAGATTGGCTGTCTGAAGCACTGCTTAATCAGATATCTAATATCGCCACCACTCTGTATGACTATGATCCCGGTGGTCAGCCAGGAGACGGCGTTCAAGAGCAAGAAAAGTATATGGTTCGACTTGATTGGAACATCAACGAAGATCATAACCTTGCACTGATTTACAACTACTACGATGGCTTTCAAGACCGCGCATCAGATTCAGATAGCAACGAATTTGAGTTTGCTAACCACTTCTATGTCAAAGGCTCAGAGGCTGAAACAACAACCGTTAAGCTTGCTTCACAGTGGACCGATGCGCTCTCAACCGAAATATTCTACAGCCACAACGAAATGATCGACTCTCAGGTCACAAAAGGTCCGAAAGACTTTGGCGATTTTCAGATCGATATTGGTGACAACACTGTTTATCTAGGCGCTGATGATTCACGTCAAGCGAATGCACTGAATACTGAATCAGATTATTTCCGAGTAGTAGGCACTTACCTGTTTGGCGATCACGTGATCACTGCGGGTTACGAAACTGAAGAACTCACTATCTTTAATCAGTTTGTTCAGCATGCAGCCGGCGGTGAGTGGGATTTTTATGACGATAACAATCTTGCCAGCAATCCAGCAGCCTGTGGTGCGCTAAATGCACAAGGACGATTCTCAGATGCAACTTGTGCATTGTCCGGTCTAGACAAGTTCGAATTAGGCCGACCTAGCCAGGTTTACTACGGCAGTGGCGGTGGCTCTAACAACGCTGCAGACGCGGCGGCTAACTTCAGCAACACGCTACATAGCTTCTATATTCAAGATGAGTACTATTTCGCAAATAATGGTATCACCTTGGTCGCTGGCTTACGCTACGACGTGTATGAATCAGACGATCGTCCGAACTTTAATCAGGCATTCACTACCGCGAACGGTGTCCGCAACGATGCCAGTATTGACGGCCTAGATATTCTCATGCCGCGTCTTGGAATTACCTGGGACATCAGAGACGACTTGTCTCTGCGTGGTGGTATTGGTCTATTCTCAGGCGGTAATCCGAATGTTTGGATCTCCAATGCATGGAGCAACGACGGCATCACCAACGTACAAGTACGTGACCAAAATTTCAATTCCTCACGTTCTGTATTCGATGGCACGCTAGCACTGACAGGAGCACGTCCTGGATATGATGTACCTCTATCAGCATTCAACACGGTAGCAAACTCAGGACCTGCAAATGGTTCAATAGAGAACCTTGTGATTCTTGATCCTAACTACGAGCAGCCCTCGGAATGGAAGTTCGCAATTGGTGCAACATACGACCTACCCGTCGGTGGCATCCAGATGGACTTTGACTATTTGCACACTCGCGCAAATGATCCTGCCATATACGAAGATCTCTCTCAGACTCAGACCGGCACAACAATCATTGGTCAGCCAATCTATGGCTACACTAATGGTGAAGATAACTTCATGCTAACAAATTCTTCCGCCAGTGCAGACACAGACGTCTTGTCTCTTATACTGAAAAAGGACTTTGAATGGGGTCTCGATCTGATGCTTGGGTATTCCTATACCGATGCAGAGGATGTTAGCCCAATGACTAGCTCAACAGCAGGGTCTAACTTTGATAATCTCGCGACTAACGACCCACTAAATCCTGGTGCAGGTCCATCTAACTACTTTGTACCGCATAGATTTACAATGCGCGCAGTCTACACAAAAGAATTCGTAGCTGATTTGCAAACACGCGTCACAGTGTTTGGATTTGCGAGTGAAGGTCAAGCACAAAGTTACGTAATGGGGTCAAGCGATCTAGAGGGTAATGGTCGGTTTGGTCGTCACCTACTCTACGTTCCAACCGGGGCAACCGATCCAAATGTGATTTTTGAACCCGGCTTTGATCAAGCAGGATTCTTTGATTTTGTCGCCAGAGAAGGTCTAGAATCTGGCCTGCAAAATCGAAACGAGAACCACGCAAAATGGAGCTATAGGCTAGATTTCAGAATCGATCAGGAGCTGCCTACATTTATCGACGGTACCCATGGTCGATTATTCTTCAAGATGTATAACCTGACAAACTTCCTGAATGATGATTGGGGACAAGCAAACGATGCTCAGTTCTTCTCAGTCCAAGTCGTTAACTCCACAGTTGATGGCGGCGTCAACGGAACTGGTCAATACAAATTCGAGCGATTTAACGATCGTTCAATCAATGACTTGATAGAAAACCAGTCCTACTGGGAAGCTAGAGTTGGACTAGAATTCGAATTCTAAACTTTGCTGTCCATACGGACTTAGAAAATAAGAAAGGGGTGGTTTTCGAACCGCCCTTTTTTTCGACCTTTTTTTGATCCCTTTTTAGTTTTTTACTTGTTACTCAAACCAACCCAGCTTTGGTGACAATGTCTAAATCACTAAGCAGCAGATAGGAGTTGTACATTGAAGAATTTATATTTTATTCGCCACGGCCAAACCGAATGGAACGCCATCATGCGCATGCAGGGTCAATGGAATTCAGATCTTAGTGAGTTAGGACGCAAGCAGGCAGATATCAATGGTCAGTTTCTCAAGTCTCAAAATATTGAAAAGCTCTTCGTTTCTCCATTGGATAGAACGCAACAAACCGCAGAAATTATTAATCAACATTTGAACGTTGCCGTCACTTTGGACGATCGAATTATGGAATGGGATACCGGCGACTGGAGTGGATATCTGTATGCAGACGTCAAAGTTAAATGGAAAAAAGAGTGGCAGGCATTCGAGGCGGACCGTTTTAACTACCGTGGTCCCAACTGTGAGAACTACCCCGACATGATCGCAAGATCAAAACCGTTCCTTGAGCAGATCCGAGACGACCCTGCAGATAATATTGGCATCGTTTCTCACGGCTTGATCGGACGAGTGATGATTGCATCCTTGCTCGAGTTAGATGAACACGAAACCTTTACGATCCATCAAGGTAACGATGTTATTTACCGAATCACAATCGAAGGAGAAGCCTGCGCGGTTGACCATTTCATTGGCGGCGAAGGTCCACTAGCAGGCGTGGCAAACTGAACTAGCGCCCCATGCTATAGAACTCGGCGTTCGGTCGCATGGAAGTAAAGTTCGCCATGCGATTGCTCAGGCTAAAAAACGATGCAATACCGGCTATATCCCAAATATCTTCATCGTTAAAACCATGTGATTTAAGTGTCTCAAAATCTTCGTCACAGGTCTCCTCAGCATTTCTGGAAATCTTCATCGCAAAATCAAGCATCGCCCGCTGCTTTGGCGTGATGTCAGCCTTTCGATAGTTAGTTGCAACCTGGTCAGCGATCAGTGGATCACGTGCGCGAATACGTAAAATTGCACCGTGCGAGACGACGCAGTACTGGCACTCATTCTTAGCGGATGTTGCAACGACGATCATTTCGCGTTCTGCTTTAGTCATCCCACTTTCTTTGTCCATCAAAGCATCATGATAGGCAAAAAATGCACGAAACTCAGCAGGTCGGTGAGCTAGAGCCAGAAAAACGTTGGGTATAAACCCTGACTTTTCCTGAATCGCGAGTACTTTCTCTTTGATGTCCTCTGGGAGGTCATTCACTTCCGGGACGGGAAACCGACTAATAGCTTGTTCCATGTTCAAATGTCTTTAGGTTTAATGATTGAGCCCTGATTCTACACAAAGTCGCCGCCACTTATTCAATAGACGCTGATCAATGGATCTCTTATCAATAGACTCTTATCAATAGACAAAGAGAAAGAATTGGCGTTACTCTCTACATAAGAATCATTTCAGATACTTAACCAAGGACATTTATGACCTACGTACCCTCAGAACGCGCTATCTACGACGCCGATAGCCACATTATGGAACTGCCCAATTTCCTCAAGGCATATGCTGACCCAGATATCAGAGACGAGATTCCTGAAGTTAGCTACAGCGCGTCGCTAGTGACTGACGAAGAAGTCGAAACGATCATGACCCAGGGCGGCGTACATAGTCCCGAACACATAAAATCGATGGTTGATCTTGGCGACAAGCTGATTGAAAGCTCAAAAGAAATTCAAGCGCTGGGCGCCTTCAATTCAAAAGATAGAACAACGGCGATGGACATGCTTGGCTTTCGCAAGCAACTCGTATTTGCAACACATAGCGTCGCATTCCCATTCCATCCAAGCACCAAGAAGCCCTTGAACCTGCGCTACGGTGCAACCCGGGCACATAACCGGCATATGGCAGACTTTTGCCAATCTGATGATCGCTTAATGGGCGTTGGTATCGTGCCGCTTGATGACGCTGAGCTCGCCTTTGAGGAACTTGAGTTTGCGCTCGAACTTGGCCTCGAAGCTATCTGGGTTCCCCATAGAGCACCGCACGACAAATCACCCGGCCATGTTGATTTTGACAAGTTTTGGGCTTTACTTGCAGAATCAGGCACGCCCTTTTTACTGCATGTTGGCGGCGCACCACTGCAAGCATTAAAGGCATGGAGTAACAATGGCCGCGCTGCAGTCAAAGACTGGATGGGCGGTGGTGAAAATGTTCGAACTAAAGACGCTACCGTGATGCATCAGCCACCAGAAACCTTTATCAGTATGATGGTGATGGACGGTGTCTTCGATCGGAACCCTAAATTGCGAGGCGCTGCTGTAGAGTTAGGCGCAGGCTGGGTACCAGAGATGCTACGCAGACTCGATTGGGTCAGCAAAATCTACGGACGGGTCGATGTCTCAGTAAGATTTGACAGAACACCTTCAGAACAACTGACGCAGCAAATGGGATTCACACCTTTCCCACACGAAGATGTTTCAATGCTGATTGCACAATCAAACCCGGAACTCTATTTGTTTTCAAGTGACTACCCTCATGTCGAAGGCGGACGCAACCCACTTGGTAAATTTGACGGTTGGTTAGAAGCTGAAAGCGATAAAGTTAAAGATCTCTTTTTCACTGAGAACTTTTTACGTTTATGGCCAGAAGCGCGAGTCTAAGCTAACCCACGCTCAATCTGATCTATGGTCGTTGGGGGCTCTAAACCCCCTCCGACTTATGGACATTTTTCCACAACAATCCAGGTAACCAACGCCTCATCCGCCAAATCATTTTGGTCTGTTTACCCGGGAAAGCGAATAACTCACCTTGCGCTAGGCTATCATTTATACAGCGAAGCACGTCCTCTGGTTCAATAGGTTCACCCTGATCAAAAACTTTGGGCCATACCGTATCTCTAGCTTGCTGCAACAAAGGGGTTTTTACAGGCGGGGGGCAGACGCATACGATTTTCACATTGTTGTTCAAATTCTCGTGGTATAGCACTTCAGTAAAGGCAACCACGGCGAATTTCGAAGCATCATAAGCCGCCATATAGATGGTCGGAAGCCATCCTGCGATTGACGCAAAGTTGATGATCTCGCCCTCGTCCCTTGCAATCATTCTTGGCAAAATCGCTTTTGTCACATTCACCACACCGTTGTAATTGATGTCCATCACGCGTTTAAACACCTCGGCTTCCTGATCAACAATCTTGCCAAGGGGCATAATTGCTGCGGCGTTGTAGACCTTCTTAATCGGACCAAGTTTCGCTTCGGTTTCTTCTACAACGTCTAACACGTCTGCATAACTAGTGACATCGGTTTGAAAAGTACGAATGTTCTGAAAACCTTCCGCCGTTTCAAGCAAGCCTTTTTCATTCACATCCACAGCAGCAACATTAAAACCAGCAGCAGCTAACTGACGTGAGGCTAATTGTCCCATGCCGCTACCGGCGCCCGTAATCAAAACTGAATCTTCACCCATGTATATTGCCTGCCCTTTAGATTGGTTTGAGCCGAAATCTCGACTATTACGAATTGTGACCCTATGCTGGCGCTCGAAAGTAAAATATCTTAAGGCCTCTTTCGGGATATTTATCAACGAACTCAGGACTAGCTTCCATCTCTCCTATTAAGCGAACTTTACTCTGATACCTTTGCATCAGTGAAGGTAAATAGTCTCCACTCAAGTAAGGACTATTCACCGTCGCGACGATGTCGGCATTAGGCGCACAAAGATTATTAAGCTTTTTAAGCACTGTTACATAATCTTTTTCTATGTCAAAACTGCCGACTTGCCGGGTAGGCGGGTCGATCAATAGCAGGTCATAGGGTCCAGATTGTCGAACTTTACCCCAGGAGCGAAAAAGGTTGTGCGGAATAGATTTAACGCTTCGAGGGTCTTGATCATTTAACCCGTGGTTACGTTTGCCCCAGTCGATACTTGGTTTACTCATGTCGACGTTAACGACCTGACGGGCACCGCCAGCCATTGCGGCAACAGAAAGCGAACACGTATAGGCGAACAAATTGAGTACGTTCTTGCCTTCGCTGTACTTCTGCAACCAACCTCGGAGTGGTCTCATATCGAGGAAAAAACCCGCATTTTGCCGAACACCCGGTTGTACTTCGAACTTCAGTCCGTTTTCCGTGACAATACAAACTGGGTGTTCTTCACCCCATTTAACCTCTGAAACAGCACCTTTGCTTGATCGTAATTGATAAACAATAGACTTGATCTGATTATGGCTGTCGAGGCTATTGATCAGCGCTACCAACTCATCAACATTTTCGATTTCTTTGTAGCCAGAAACTAGCAGCACCGGCGAGTACCAATCGACATTGATATGCTCGAGCCCTTCAAACAGATGACCACGACCATGAAAAACCCTACGGGCATCCGGTTGTTGCTCTGCCAAAAAAGATGTGAGCGCTTGATGTAGCGGCTGATAAACGGAATTGGGGTTAGACAAAGACAACTTTTGATCCCTTGGGTTCTATGCAAGAATGAGCCGACATCACATCGGGACGAAACGTTTTTATTTTAACCCGATTTGGTCAGAATGGGTGGCAGTCATCTAACCTGTCATTCGGACTCATTTATAGAATATTTATGCCATCGAGGTTACCAATGAATATTGCTTCACTTTTTCAAAGTCATCGGAATACTGAATTCCGCCATCGGTCATCATTAATGCCGAAGCTATTACTGAGCTTGCTGCTGCTATCAACTGCGATGTATACCCAGGCAGATGTTGAAGTCGGTGACCAGGCTCCTGCGTTCACACTTGCGGGTTCTGACGGAAAATCCTATACGCTCGCTGATTTTAAGGATAAAGCTTACGTTGTAATCGCCTTTTTCCCTAAAGCATTTACCGGTGGCTGAACTATCGAATGTAAAGCGCTGCGTGACAGTGACAAAGAAATACAGAATTTTGAAGTCGCCTATTTTATGGCGAGCACGGATAGCCTAGAAGACAACAAGGGTTTCGCTGAGAAGAACGAAGCGACTTTCCCGATTCTTTCGGACCCAGAGAAAAAAATGACCGCCGCGTACGGTGTCCTATCCAGCAACGGATACGCAAAACGTTGGACTTTTTATATCGACAAAAAGGGCATTATCCAACGAATAGACAAAGCCGTCAGACCTCAGACTGCTGGCAAAACCCTGGTTTCAAGCCTGCGGGAACTAAAGGTACCTGCACGATTAGCACCTTAAAAAACTCGACACTCTGGATCTTCTATGAAATACGTGATTTTTTGGCTTGCGCTTTGTCTCGCTGCCTGTGCTGACAATACGGGCAATGTGACCGGCAATAAGGCTGAGGCAGAATCAATCGAGTGGTTTGAGGGCAACCTCGACGAGGCATTTAAACTAGCGAAGCAGGAAAACAAGCCTATATTTCTTTATTGGGGCGCAGTTTGGTGCCCGCCATGCCAAGAAATCAAGCAAACAGTATTTAAAAGCCGCAGATTTATTTCGCTTAGTGACTCTTTTGTGCCCATCTATCTTGATGGAGATACTGCACGCGCCCAAACTGCAGGAGAGAAATTTGGCGTTAAAGGCTATCCAACGATGATCGTATTTAGTGCTGCCGGGCAAGAAATAACTAGAATCCCCGGTGGTATAGATATTTCGAAATACAACGATATCCTCGCCGCCAGCCTCAATAGCATTACACCTACCGCGACTTTAGTCGAAATGGTAAACAATGGTAGCGGGCAACTGAGTGAATCTGACTTCCAACAATTAGCATATTATTCCTGGTCTCAGGACCAAGAGGCATTGCCCGAAGATTACACGCCAGCGTTATTCCTGAAAATGTCGAACGCGAGTAAAGAGCCAATGGCGAGCGCACGACTTTATATGCAATATCTTAGCGAGGTAGCATCTTCAACGACTGCGGAGTCAGAATCGACAATAACGCCTGATGCACTTCAGAGAGTCACACGCATTCTCGAAGACGACAGTCTCACCCTGGCATGTTGGGAATATTTTGCATATGAAACCGAAAACCTAATGCCCGTTATTGTCGATCGCAATGCTAACCCTGATTCAACCAAAATGTTGAGTGATCTTTGGCAGTCGAAAATGATTGTCCTCTCGAATAGCAACGTGTTGTCTACGGCTGAACAATTAGCAGGGTTTTTGCCCGCAATTCACTACTATTATGAACACGATGAAACACGTGAGATAGCCCCCGAGTTCAAACAAAAAATTCTCTCTGCGACACAAAAAGCGGATCGCATGACAAAAAACTCATTCGCCCGTCAAAGCGTCGTGAGCCAAATGAACTATGTTCTTCAATCTGCACACCTCATTAGCGACGCTAAGGCGCTTCTAATTAATGAGCTTGAAAAGTCGAAAGCGCCTTACTATTTTATGAATAGTTTATCTTCCATCGCAGAAAAGGATGGCGACGACGAGACAGCAATAGAATGGAAAAGAAAAGCCTTTGAGGCATCTGAAGGCGCAGCAACACGATTTCAATGGGGTGCAAATTATGTCAGGACTCTGGTTAGGCTGACACCAGACAACGAAGCGCTAATTGTGACGACAGCATTCGCGTTAGTGGCGGAAATAGATTCTGGCAAGGACGTATTTTCCGGTCGAAACTTCAGCGTACTTCGAGCCATGACCAAAAGCCTAAACCAATGGTCTGAAGAAAACGGTTTGGAAGATAATAAGATATTGGGAGATTATACAAAACTGATAGAGACTGGATGTAACGCTCAGAAAGCAGAATCTGCCGCGTTCAAAAACTGCTCCAGCTTGATCTGACGGCTCGTTGCAATGAAGTGAGTAGGCTAATTACTCAAGAAAAAAGCCCGATGCAATAAATTGCTACCGGGCTTTCTATTCAGCCTATCTTATTCAGCCTATCTTATTCAGATTGGCCTATCTAAGTTTAAACCCAACAAGTCACTAAAGCGTTGGGTTAATCAGATACTTCTCACCAGTCGCCTGCTTGCCATAAACCTTTAGCGCATCAAGAGTGAGCGCCTCCGCCAATGACACTTCTTTTGTATAATGACTAGCAAAAGTAGTTGTGATTTCATCAACGACTCGCTGTCTCAATCGCTGCGTACCTTCTCCACCCAGTTTTGCCAGGAATGGTGTCAGCAAAAAGCCACTGATGCTCCAAGACAAACCAAAGTTTCTGTTAAAGGTTGTGGCAGAACGATCAAGGCCACCATAAATGTATAACTGCTTGAATACATCAGAACCGTAACGGCTATATTCTTTTGCAGTTTTATTTGCAGCAATTTCCATACAAGTCAGAATCTGTCCTGCCAACTTGCCACCGCCAGTCGCGTCAAAAGCAATTGTTGCCCCCGTCGCAACTAGCGCATCCGTCAGGTCTTCCATGAAGGAGTCGTCGCTTGAATTACATACATATTTCGCGCCGAGCCCCTTAAGGAGATCAACTTGCTCTTGCTTACGAACAATATTGACCAAATCGACACCGTCCGCGATACAAATCTTTTGTAACATCTGGCCAAGATTTGAGGCAGCAGCAGTATGAACAAGTGCAGTGTGGTTTTCCATACGCATGGTTTCTACCATTGCAAGAGCTGTCAATGGATTCACAAAACATGCAGCGCCTTCCCGTGGAGTTGTGCCATCTGACAGCACAAGACATTGAGAAACGTGCAAAGTTCGATACTGAGAGTAGCTCGCGCCACCCAAAATACCGACTGTCTTACCGAGCATCGCTTGTGCAGCATCCGAACTTCCAGCAGCAATAATAACGCCACCACCTTCATTACCAACTGGCAAAGATTCACCAACTCTGGCTTTCATCGCTGGCATGAATTGCTCAGGCACCTTAGCGGTGATTACTGGACTTTCAGCGGTGCCAGAGGCTACCGCAGTACTCATATCAGCAGGTCCAACGAGTAACCCAAGATCTGATGGGTTAATAGGCGCGGCAGCGACTCGAACCAACACTTGATCAGGACCGGGCGCTTTGACCGCAACAGACTCAAGGGAAAGAACTAATTCTCCACCTTCGGTGATAAGTGAATTGAGCTGTAATCCGCTTGATGGTATCTCTTGTGATGACTCTGTGCTCATAGATATTCCTCGATTTTTTCGGTGAAAATGGGGCTAGCAACTGGGCTAGCGACATAGTGCAGGCAAAATACTATGAACTGTGCTGATTTGAAACCAGTGCTTGATCAGAAAAGCTAGACTTATGACTACTCATCACGCGATTTCGACCAGATCGCTTTGATTCGAACAAGGCAGCATCGGCCCTACCAAGCCAACCGGGCATCGATTCATCACGTTGATATTCTGCGACTCCTAGCGATATAGATACTCGATAACCCGACACGCTCTCGTCCGCGTCGACTAACGCGCGTAAGTCTTCAGCCAGTTGGCTTGAGGTTTCGAGGTCTGCGTTCGCCGCTAACACAACAAATTCATCTCCACCGTATCTGAACAAAGAATCCGTGGTTCGAATCCGCTCCTTGATCACAGAGGAGATTCTGATAAGCAGGTCGTCTCCTGCTGCATGGCCTCTGTTGTCATTGACTTCTTTAAAGTTATCAAAATCTAGCAATATCACCGACATTGGATTCCCAGTACGTTTGTAGATCTCAATCTCAGACTGCAATTTGTCATCCAATGCTCTGCGGTTACCCGCACCGGTAAGCGCATCAATTGTTGATAACTGAACAAGCTGGTCGCGTTGTTTCTTACTTTGTGATGAAAATACGAAAGCGAATAGAACGCAACCAAGCATAGAAAAAAGAAACTGAAGGAGCTGAACAAGTTCCCTGTTCTCAAACAAAACCGGGCTAATCGCACTTATTGAAACAGCACAGATCAATAACGCTTTTCTGGGTTCAACCAAATAAAACGCCGCGACTAACGTTGGATAGAAGAAATAGATGTTGTCTGGACCGTGTTTTAGCGTGATGACCACCATTCCACCGTTGGCCAGCAGCGTCAGGAACAAACCGGAATAGCCCAATTTATGCGTTCGATAAACATAAACGAAAATACCGATGGTGAAAGTGAAGCCAATGCCATCGACAATGGCGATGAGAATATCGCCGGACAGAAGCCTGATCAGTACAAAAGGTGCTAGCCCGATAACGCAGATCGCGCTCACCGAGAGCACAATAATTTCTTCTGTCGTTCGAGTCATCAGTTTTGCATTATCATCAAAATGCATTCTCCTCTATTAACCAATGGAATCAACATCACTAGCTTTTAACTCCTGTTGACTAAAGGACGGCACTATTAAGTTTTAGGAATATCTGAAAGCAAAGCCAAAACAAGGGCTTCAGGGCTAGCGAGAAAAGGCGAGTGGCCAGTATTTAAGCTGGTTACCAGCTCGCAACTTGCACCAGCCGCCATTTCACGCTGCGAGACCAGATGCACAGCCTGGTCCTCCAAGCACTCAATATAATGCTTGGAAACACCTCCGAAGTTTTCATCAGTTAACGTCACCTTTTCAGCAAAGACAGCCGTGCTCTGAGGACTAAGTTTTGAGATCGCCTCTTCTCGATCTTCTATCGAACAATCGTGATAGAAAGCTTGGGCAATGTATGCAGGCTTGAGTGTGACTGACTTTCCGTCTTCCGCAGGTATCAGGTTGCCGCGCAAAGCAGAAGCAATATTGCTTCGCCCACAGTCGTTAGCAGATTCCCCAGACTTTGGTACCATCGCGCAGACAAAAACCAACTCTTCAACCTTCTCAGGAATTTTTTCTGCAACCGCCGAAATAATAACGCCTCCCAGACTATGCCCTACCAAGACAACTTTACCTTCCATATCATCGACACAAGCAATCACCTTATCGACGCAATCAGCCATAGTGACACTAGCGACATCACTCTTGTCACTGCCATGGCTCGGTAAATCTGGCGCTGCCACGATATGCCCTTGTGACTCTAACAATGCTTTAGTTTCGCTCCAACACCAGCCGCCATGCCAAGCGCCGTGCACCAATACAAAATTTTCACTCATTTACTTTCCTTCATTAGTTAATGCTTTCAGGGATTTCTGAAACGCAGTTCGTGAACGAATATCAATCGGCAGTGCAAGGTAGGCTTCCAATTCGCTTCTGTTCAATTTGCGCTGCAGGTCTCTATACAGCTTTGTTGTCAATATACTTGCTTGCGCATAGGGTACTAGCACCCCCTCGTCGTTAACACCAATGGTGCCATTCTTCAGCACACGACAATAGAACCCAGGGCGCTCAGCCCGAAGAAATTGTTTTACAAAACCCGTGTCGCCCATCGTTGCCGCAAAAGTTGCACAAGGAATTCTAGGTGCAGTAATTTGAAGGCTGAGATCTGTGAAATTAATCACATCGCCAATAAACAGTGTAGCTTCAGATATGCCGGTTATCGTCAAATTCTCACCAAAGGTGCCCGGCGTGATTGCACGTCCCAGCTCTTGCTGCCACCATTCATAATCCTCTTGACGATAAAGATACACAGCCTGATCGGGCCCGCCGTGAAATCGATAATCACAAATACTGTCTTTGACCAAGCCCAAATCACCGACAGTTGCCCTCTCGTGCTGAGGCGCTTTTGAAATCGCTGTGGTTACTGCGCGGTTTCCCTGTTGAATAGTCTGGGGAGAACCGATGTTAACGCTGTTCACTTTCATCGTATTAGCTATCTATTCCCTGAATGATTTTTCTTAAGGTCGTCAGGTGCTGCGCATGCCAACCATCTTCATAAGCCGCTAAAGTTGCACTGGCATCAGCGTCAAATGTCAGAATTTTTCCACCAAAATACTCGTTTCACCATCATTTTCAATACTGAGTTCAATCTCGCCACCCAGACCCTGGCTGCAGTCGCATCTATTAGCACGTTTCTTCTAACGTTAAGTACGCCAATTCTTGTCCCCATATCGCCTCCAAAGTACCCAATGACTTCCCGTCGGACAAACCGCCTTGAGGAAAGCATACTTGATTACTACCTTGCAGAGGACAACAATACCGGATTGTCCCCCAACCAAAAGTATGTGCCATGACTGAGCAAAAATTTAACCAACCATTGTCCGGAAACGACATGCCGCGGTTTGCAGGCAATGCCTCAATGTTTCGATTGCCAATTGCTGAGTCAGCAGCAGGCGTGGACGCCGGTATTATTGGCGTGCCCCTCGATATAGGCACCAGCAATCGCAATGGTACCAGATACGGTCCACGGCAAATTCGAGCAGAGTCAGTGCTAGTTCGCCCCTACAATATGGCTACACGGGCTGCACCCTTTGATTCCTTTCAGGTCACAGACCTCGGTGATGTTGCATTAAACCCCTTTAATTTGTCAGCCTGCATTGAGATTATCGAGAACCATTACGACAAAGTGCTACAACATCCGGTAACACCGATATCTGTCGGCGGGGACCATACAATTTCGCTGCCTATACTTCGAGCAGTGGCTAAAAAGCATGGGCCTGTCGCCTTAATCCATGTCGACGCCCACGCCGATGTTAATGACACCATGTTCGGCGAACCTGTTGCCCACGGTACGATATTTCGGCGCGCGATTGAAGAGAAGCTCGTTGATCCTAATTCGATGTTTCAAATAGGCCTACGCGCAACTGGATACGCAGCCGAAGACTTCGACTGGGCACGAGATCGTGGCGTCACAGTAGTGCAGGCTGAAGAGTGCTGGTACAAATCTTTGGCACCTTTAATGGAACAGGTTCGAGCAAAAATTGGCCCCGATCAGCCAGCCTATCTGACCTTTGACATAGATGGTCTTGATCCATCAGTTGCACCAGGAACAGGTACACCCGAACCTGGTGGATTAACAGGGTCTCAGGGGCTCGAAATCATCCGCGGCTGTTATGGCTTAAATTTGGTCGGCGCTGATCTCGTAGAAGTCTCACCACCCTACGACACATCGGGTAACACATCTTTGCTTGCTGCTAACTTACTCTTTGAAATGTTGTGCGTGTTACCAAAATGTCAAAGAAGGGAATAACTTGTTTTTTTCACAACAAATTATTTTATTTTCAACACTTTTATTGACCTAGCGCTCAGCTTTAAAGAAATCGCTGGATTCTAACGTCGTCACGCTATATGATGGCGCGCTTTTTCACCCCCATTTTTACAGAATTATCAGGCCCCAGAGCTATGACAGACCTCACAAAATATAGAAATATTGGTATTTTTGCCCACGTTGACGCTGGTAAAACCACAACGACAGAAAGAATCTTAAAGCTGACTGGCAAGATTCATAAAATCGGTGAAGTGCACGATGGTGCTGCAACAACAGACTTCATGGAGCAGGAACAAGAGCGGGGTATTACCATTCAGTCTGCTGCAACGACGGCTTTCTGGAAAGACCACAGACTCAACATTATTGATACACCGGGGCACGTTGACTTCACTATTGAAGTTTACCGCTCACTTAAAGTCTTGGACGGTGGTGTCGGCGTATTTTGTGGTTCAGGCGGCGTAGAGCCTCAGTCTGAAACCAACTGGCGTTACGCCAATGAATCTGAAGTTGCGCGAATTATTTTCGTCAACAAGCTCGACCGTCTAGGCGCTGACTTCTACCGGGTCGTTGACCAGGTTAGAAATGTATTGGCTGCAAATCCGCTGATAATGACGCTTCCTATTGGTGAAGAGGATGAGTTCAAAGGCGTTGTTGATGTTTTAACTCAAAAAGCCTATATCTGGGACGACTCCGGCGACCCAACGATGTTCGAAATCACTGATATCCCCGCCGATCTAGTTGAAAAGGCTGCGGAATATCGCGAAAAGCTGGTTGAAGAGGTTGTTGAACAAGACGAAGACATCATGATGTCTTACCTCGAAGATGGTGTAGAACCTACCATTGAACAGCTCAAGCATTGCATCCGCTTGGGTACCATCAAACTCGATTTCTTCCCGACATACTGCGGTTCAGCTTTCAAGAACAAAGGCATTCAGCTAATACTTGATGCTGTTGTTGATTACCTGCCTGATCCAACTGAGGTTAAACCTCAGCCAGAAGTAGATCTTGACGGTGTTGAAACGGGTAAATTTGCTGTTGTTGACGTAAACGGTCCCGTTCGTGCCCTTGCATTTAAAATTATGGATGACCGTTTCGGCGCCCTGACCTTTACCCGTATCTACTCCGGTAGCATTAAGAAGGGTGACAGCGTTTTAAACACCTTTACGGGTAAAACTGAACGAATTGGTCGAATCGTTGAAATGCACGCCGACGAACGAATAGAACGAGATTCAGCCCAGGCTGGAGACATCATTGCTCTAATCGGTATGAAAAACACGCAAACTGGACACACTTTAAGTGATCCAAAAGATGTCGCGACACTGGAACCCATGGTATTCCCTGAGCCAGTTATCTATATCGCCATATCTCCGAAAGACAAAGGTGGTTCTGAGAAGCTCGGTGTTGCACTGTCTAAAATGATTCAGGAAGATCCATCATTCCGAGTTGAGACCGACCAGGAATCCGGCGAAACCATCATTAAGGGCATGGGTGAACTTCACCTCGACATCAAAGTTGACATTCTACGCCGTACTCATGGTGTTGAAGTTGAAGTTGGTAAGCCATTGGTTGCATACCGGGAATCGATTACACAAACAATCGAAGACTCGTACACGCACAAGAAGCAAACAGGTGGTTCTGGTCAGTTCGCGAAGATCGACTACATTGTTGAACCAGCGGGCGCTGGCGAAGGCTACATTTTCGAATCGAAGGTTACCGGCGGTAACGTACCAAGAGAATTTTGGCCAGCAGTAGAAAAAGGCTTCAAGGTAAGCTTGGAAGAAGGTCCACTTGCTGGGTACCCTTGTCTTGACGTGAAACTGACACTGCTTGATGGCGCGTTCCACGCGGTTGACTCCTCAGCCATTGCCTACGAGCTAGCTTCAAGAGCGGCCTATCGTCAGACTATGCCAAAAGCAGGTCCACAGATTATGGAACCTGTCATGAAGGTAGACGTGTTTACCCCTGATGATCACGTAGGTGACGTCATTGGTGATTTGAACCGTCGTCGAGGCATCATCCAGGGTCAAGAAGGCGGCGCTACGGGTACTCGTATCAAAGCTGAAGTGGCACTGTCCGAAATGTTTGGCTACATTGGCGATCTGCGTACCATGACATCAGGCCGTGGTCAGTTCTCAATGGAATTCAGTCACTACAATCCTGCGCCACGTAACGTTGCGGAAGAAATTGTGAAGGATGCCAAAGAACGTAAGGCTGCCAAAGCATAACGGTAAGCACTTAAAGCCGATTAGAAAGACCAGCTTGTCTGGTCTTTTTTTTGCCTGTGATTTTTACCCATTAAACGGAGCGACATGTCCATGAGAAAAATACTGCTAACTTGCCTAGTGACCTTTTGCCTCAACCCATTACAAAGCTTTGCCGAAGAAATGAACTGGCAGGGACTAGACCGAGAACGTATCGACCTCGCCCTGCCGTTGCTAGTGATAAAAGGAAGTAAAGGCTTACTCGCATGTGGTTACATCAACGTTAAAGCCTGCGATAAGGCCAAAGAAGCCTGTGCAATCGTGAGCGGCGTGATGGATCACGATGATATGCTCGTAGCGATAGTCAATGCAGTATCACCCCCTGCGCTCGCGCTGGGCGTCACGGTAGGTATGACGGGCGCCGAAGCGTTAGCGCGTTTCAGATAAAGCGGATTCCCAGAACGCATAGCGAGGATCGCGATTGATCATTGGTTCCGGACTGTGCATTCGACATAGAATATTTTCCAGCAAAATAGGGAATTAGCGCTGTGGAAATAGAACCCTGGGTATGGTGGACCCTGCTCGCCGCCATGATGCAAGCCGTGCGAACGGCAGGACAAAAACAGCTCACAAGTCATGTCACGCCACTGGCAGCCACGCTGGTGCGCTACCTCTATGGCCTACCCTTTGCGCTGCTCTGGCTTGCCTACGCGGGCTCTACGCTTGATTTCGACTTCCCTGCATTAAACCCCACGTTCCTCGTGTCGGGATTCATCGCGGGCATTCTGCAAATCATTGCAACGCTGTTACTGGTAAGACTTCTGACCTTGCGAAACTTCGCGGTGGGCACCACTTTTGTAAAATCTGAAATTTTACTCACCGCGGTAATTGGCTATTTCTTTTTCACCGAGACGGTGACCGCGATTGGCTGGTCTGCGATCGCTATCTGCATTGCCGGATTGCTCACCATCAGCTATTCAAAAACAGGACGACTCGCCAGCTTCTGGAATCAATCCGCGGTTTATGGCTTGGGTGCCGGTTTAAGTTTTGCCCTAACGTCGTTGTTCCTAAGACAAGCGAGCCTATCCCTGGCGGTAGACGACCCAATGCTAACCGCCGGCATGACCCTGGCCTATATGGTGTGCCTACAAACCGTCATTACATTATTTTTGGTTCGCACCCAACAACCTGGCGAAATAACCAAGGTCGTCCAGAACTGGAAACCTGCCCTATTCATCGGCTTTACTGGCGTACTCGGCTCAATTGGCTGGTTCACCGCCATGACACTCGAAATTGCATCTTATGTTAAAACCCTGGGACAGCTGGAATTTGTCTTCACACTCGCGCTCGCGGTCTTTTACTTCAAGGAATCACCCTCCAGAATCGAACTCGTCGGCATGATCCTCGTGGTTTTGGGTGGTATCGTACTGCTTCTGGACTAGCCAGCCACTCTCCCAAACTTTTCCAAAGCAAGGATTCCCATGCCAAAAAATCCAGGACCTTGACAACAAAACGGGCACTTACGGACAACTCCTTTAACCGGACTCAAATATGAAAACGATCGGCATGTTAGGCGGAATGAGCTGGGAGTCTACCAGCAGTTATTACCGGGCAATCAACGAAGGCATCAAACAACACTTAGGCGGCTTACACTCCGCTAAAATTTGTATGTACAGTGTGGATTTTGCTGAAATCGAAAAACTGCAACATGCGGGAAAGTGGGACGATACTGCTGTGATTCTATCCCAAGCGGCACAAAACATTGAACGAGGTGGCGCAGATTTTTTACTCATCTGCACTAACACCATGCATAAAGTCGCTGACCAGATTCAGGATTCGATCGACATCCCTGTCCTCCACATTGCAGATGCCACGGCTCAAGCATTAGCCAAAGACGGCATCACTACCGTAGGATTGTTAGGCACTAACTTCACCATGGAGCAGGGGTTCTACAAAGATCGAATTACTTCAAAATACGGTATTGATGTTATAGTGCCAGAAGAAAGTCAGCGATTAGCTGTACACGATATAATTTACAATGAACTCTGTCTTGGCATTATTAAAGACGATTCACGAACCACTTACGTCAACACAATAACAAAGCTACACAGGTGCGGCGCGCAGGCGGTCATCTTGGGTTGCACAGAAATCGCACTACTCGTCGCCCAGACAGATACGCCAGTACCACTCTACGATACCACTGAAATTCACGCTGCACAGGCAGTTGCATTTGCGTTAGAACCGAGACAATTCTAAGTACACATATCAGCAAGCCAGCAGTGTCGTCTTCGGTCTATCTCGTTCGGTCTATTTGTTTGAAGCGCTAATTCTCTGTTGTTTTTATCTACCAACTGAGGAAGGAGAAGCATTATCGTGACAAGACAATCACTTGGAGTAACGGAGCAGAGCGTGGTGAACCAGCTTAATACAGGTGCGTAATTGAGTTCGACTGAAATTTCATTGCCAGTAAAAACGAATAAAAGGTGCAACATGCAATATGAGCTAGTTCTTCAGTTTGACGGTGCCGCAATAAAAGACTTTGATGATCTTCTTAAAATAGAGTTAGATCTTGGCCTGGCTCTTGGGGGCGAGCACGTAGTTGATGGTCATGATTTCGGCTCAGGAGAAATGAATATATTTATTCACACCAACAAACCTGACGAAGTTTTTAAGATAGCCAAAAGTATTTTGGCGACAACCAATGTTAGTGAAGTAGTTGCAGCCTATAGGGATTTTGATTCGGAGGACTACGAGGTGATCTATCCGGCGAATTACAAAAAGGAATTTCGCACAACATAGACATCCTCATCCCATTATTGATTGTAGACACGTCATATACTCATCCGTGCCCCGCTCCGTCTCAATATTCTGTCTTCAGCTACTTGCAACTTGTATAAGTTTTTATTGTACTATCAGTATTTTCGCGACTTCTATGCGAGTTATTTTTCGTAGCTCTCACAAAAGTCCTCTACAAATCGATGGTTCACAAAAGGAAAAGACATGGCGCTCGTTAAATTAGATAAAACAGGCAATGTTTTCACGCTGACGATGGATGCAGGTGAAAACAGATGGAACACTGCACTTGTTGACGAACTCATGGCAGCGTTGGATGAGGTAGAACAGAGTCAAGGGGCCGCTGCATTGGTCACCACAGGAGCAAGCGAGAAGTTCTACTCCAATGGCCTAGATCTCGATTGGCGTAATTCTCCGGCCGACTACCCAGAGGCTGGTGACCCGGACTCCTTTCTGTTTATGGAGTTTATGGCGCGGATGATTACGCTGCCGGTACCGACGATTGCCGCCGTCAATGGCCATGCGTTTGGCGCTGGCTTTATGTTCGCGCTGTGTCATGACTACAGGATTATGCGACAAGATCGTGGTTATATGTGCGCAAATGAAATTCAACTTGGCATGATTATTCCCGCTGCCGAGCTTTCGCTGTTTCGCCATAAATTACCCGCCCACGTGTTTTATGAGTCAGTGCAATTATCAAGGCGTTGGGGTGGTCCACACGCACGCGACGCTGGCGTTGTTAACGACGTTGCAACAATGGACGAGCTACTGAAAAAGGCAGAGGCCAAGGCTGAAGAACTCGCACCTTTGGCAATAAACCGTAAGCAGTTTGGAATTCAGAAAGAAAACATATTTGGTGAAAATTCGATTTTAAATGACACAAATGGCGCTGCTTATCACCTACGCACTAAGGCACGTTATCCTAGATAAGTGAGCTAACGGAAAGCGACAGGAATTTCCCACATCCATCCGGCGCCGATGCAGTAAATAAATGGCTCTAGCACCAGCGTTAAAGCCCTGACAAATGCGACACGGTGACGGTTATATCGGAGGCAAAGCCACAAGCGCAGCATATCAAAGCTTTCATAGACAACCCAATAACAAGATATACGAACCGGCGACGTCTTTTCAGCTGGTCGTTTATTGACCACCTTTGCAACTGATTGAAAATGTTGGCGTTTTGCAATAAAGTCACAGTAACTTAAATTAAATATGCGACAGGCCAATTGCCTCACTGCGTCGTAGATACAAATGTTGAGGCTGAAAAAAACTGTTGTAATATTGTTAGACAAAATTAGCACGTGAACGAGAGATACTTGAAATGATTTTTCACTGCACGAGTTACGAAAGATCTCAACTGAGAGCCTCTCTCTGCAGGATCAAATTTGGCCAAAGTACCCTCGCGTCCCTGCTAGGGGTTTTTCTACAGGCTCGTTAGGCGGACTGATATGGAGACATCACAATGAACTGGGAAACTATCGGGGCCATTTCGGAGACTATTGGTGCCGCTGGCATGATCGCCACGTTGCTCTATTTGAGTCTGCAAGTGCGTGCTGGCACGCGCGCCTCAGCTGTGGAGTCCAAACTCGTCTCCGCCAGCTT
>JBLHWY010000014.1:0-61215 GCA_047629195.1 Candidatus Azotimanducaceae bacterium | reverse complement strand
AAATCGAGCAGCATTGCCCATTCGGGATGATGGCTCATCTGCCCTGTCACGCTAGAGCTACCAAAAGAATAACGATGTGACCCTCTATTGCCCGAACGCTCTGCATCAAGCTGCATAATTTCGCTGATAACACGATCACAGCCTGAACGAATCATCGAAAGTTGCTCTGCATTCAGCAAATTTTGAACGACAACAAAACCATCGCGGTAGAAAAGGTTTCTGGCTCTGACAATTTCATCAGGCTCAACGATCTCCAGCCCTTTGATGCCATTGTTTGCTGCCAGATATTTTCGCTGCTCAACAAACTCAGATGAATTGGCATCAAGTCCAGCCCAACCGAAGTTTTCATTAGCTTCTTTCAGTTTATTGTCCGAAATTGCCATGCTCAAGTACCGCAGAACGTTTGTTGGACAACTTGATTTGGCTGTGGCGGCCTTGCGTATTTCTGATCATTTTTATCAAAGACATTAGGATGAGTAACTCGTTGAAGCAGTTGCTCAAACAAACTTAGATCGCCTTGATAGCCTGCCAAAATTGCTTCTTCAATAAGGTGATTTCGAGGTACAAATACAGGATTCGATTGGTATATCACCGCTGAATCATCTTCAACCCAATCAGGCTGGTGAAGGGCAAGTCGCCATTCCTCGAGCCAATCGCTGAAAGCGTCAGGGAAGTCAAAAAGATCTACAACTGAGGCTTCGAAGCTTTCCAAGTTAAGCCCACCCTTATCTGTGCTTCCCCCCTCAACGGCAATCGAACTAAGGTGTTCGCCATGAAGCTCTGCCAACCTTCGGAATGCCAGCGTAAAGTCAACTTGCTCGCTTGCTAATAAACTTAAGAAAGCTTCACCTAATTTCGCACCAGCCTCACAATCTGGTTTCAATCCTAACTTGTGATTCATCCCTTCTTTATAGGCTGCTTCGAAAAATACAGGGAACTGATCGACTGCACCTTGTGCCAGTTTGATCGCCTCATCAGTCTCATCATGTATCAACGGTAACAACGTCTGGGCGAGATTCATCAGATTCCAATGCCCTATCGAAGGCTGATTCTGAAATGCGTACCGGCTCCCCCGATCGATGGAACTGAAAACTTGATCAGGCTTGTAGGTATCAAGAAACGCACAGGGACCATAGTCAATTGTTTCACCCGACAGAAGTACATTGTCAGTATTCATGACGCCGTGAATGAAGCCGACATGCTGCCACTTTGCTATAAGTTCTGCTTGTTTTTTAATCACGCCAACTAAGAGCGCAACGTAAGGTTGTGGCGCTTGCGCTGCCTCAGGGTAATGTCGTTGAATCACGTAATCGGCTAGCTGCCTTAGTTCATTTGTCATACTTTTTGCGGCGAAAAACTGAAATGAACCTATCCTTATGTGGCTGCTAGCAACTCGTGTTAATACAGCGCCGTGTAAAGGTTCTTCCCGGTAGACTAAATCTCCGGTCGTGACGGCTGCCAATGAACGGGATGTTGGTATCCCCATTGCTGCCATCGCTTCACTGACAATGTATTCACGGAGCACCGGGCCAAGAGGCGCTCTTCCATCCCCCCCCCTTGAGTAAGGGGTTGGTCCAGAGCCTTTCAGCTGCACATCAAATCGTTGGCCATTTTTCGAGATAACTTCGCCTAACAAAATGGCTCTGCCATCACCCAGCTGGGGATTGAACTGACCAAATTGATGGCCCGCGTATACTGCGGCTATGGGCTCCATTCCTTCCAACAACCCATTACCAGCAAGAACTGCAACACCTTCATCGCTCTCAAGCATCAAAGGATCAAACCCCAAAAACTGTGCGAGCTCACGGTTGACCCGAATCAACTCGGGTGCAGAGACGGGGGTCGGCGCTAAGCTAGAAGAGAAATCAGCACCCATGCCCGCAAAGGTATTATCAAAATCGGGACTTCCACTTAAAGACATCTACTTGCTCAACTTGTCATAGGTTTACAATTGGATTCAAAATCAGTTCATCTGCCGGTTCAAAAAGAACCTATAGAGGGCTAAGCAGACATATAGTCGCCAATGACTTTTTCGAACTTATCTTGCGCCTTCGAAATCAACTTGGGTAGATGATAAGTCGGAAACAAATCGTGGCTGGGTTCGTAATCACGCAGCATCATACGTGCAAGGTTTGCAGCGTGTGCTTCCGAGGATCCATCCATAATGCCCATGTAGGGTGCTGACATCCACATATCACCTAATGGCGTCTCATTCGACATCCCAAGCGCACCGTGGATATGAATTGCTCGATACACAATATCGTGATTCACCTTTGCGGCAGAAATTTTGATGCCCGCGATTTCCTTACGAATCTCTCGCGTGTATTTGCCCGTTTTGTCTATCAACCATGCTGTGTACAAGACGTGCAGCCGAAACTGCTTCAACTGGATATAAGACTCGGCAAGATCAGCCTGAATCATCTGTTTGTCTGCCAACAACTCGCCTTTTGTTCTGCGGCTCAATACTCGCTCACAAGCCATATCTAGTGCGTACTGACACACGCCAACTGCACGCATGGCATGATGTATACGACCACCACTCAGGCGTGTCTGGGAGCCCACAAAACCGCCGCCCTCTTCTCCTAATAACGCGCCCGCAGGCAAACGGACATTGTCATACTTCATATAGGCATGGCCGCCGAGCGTTCGCTTACTGTCATCGTATTTCATCTCAATCGGGGTACCAAAACCGTGAACGTCTCGAATAACTTCCACACCTGGCATGTCACGATCAACCAGAAACATTGAGGCCCGCTCGAGTAGAGGTTTATCAGGTGCTGTGATCGCCATTACAATCAAGAAATCAGCCCCTGCGCCATTAGAGGTGTACCATTTTTCTCCAGATAGAACCCATTCATCACCGTCACGAACAGCGGTACATTTGAACTCACCGGGTTCGCCCGCATGGGGTTCGGTCATAGAAAAAGCTGATCGTTTCTCACCAGCCAACAAAGGCTCAAGGTACTTCTTCTTCTGATCTTCGTTACCGTTGTGTGCAATCAGTTCCATGTTGCCTGTATCCGGCGCCTGGCAACCAAATACAGTAGGCCCCATACGCGTCCGACCAAGAATCTCATTCAACAGACACAGTTTAACTTGCCCAAGTCCGGGGCCACCGAGTTCCGGCCCAAGATGAAATCCCCATAGTCCCTGATCTTTAACTTTCTGCTGAAGTGTTTTGATATAGGCTCGAACAGCCTTCCAGCTATCTTCATCCAGCGGCTTGCCGTTTTTGTCTTCGCCAACACTCATGAAGTGTCCGAGCGGATCAATTTCATCTTTGACAAATGCCTTAACCCAATCAATGTGCTTTTGGAATTCTGGTTCTACTTCAAAATCTATAGCCATTAAAGTTTCTCTTTTGTTCTTTAAAATCGTTAATGAAAATTTGTATTAATCAGCGCTTAGCATAAAGCAACGCCAACTTAATATTCCTCTGCTGTGTTTTCAAAGACAAATCCGTCTTCAAACATCACTAGTCTGTGCCGAGCGCCAGCAACATCGGCATCCCAGGTTTCGTAACCAGCATCACCCTCCCACATAGCAACGCGTATCCCCGTTTTATCTTTGACCACATGGGTCTTATAAATCTTTTCACTGGTGGATCTGAACCGCTCCAAAATAAGGTCAACTTCTGGATATTTATCAATGTGATACAGCGTTATCCAGGTGGGTGGCGCAAGATCTATCTCACCTTTAGCATGAAGCGCGAGGGCGTCACGAGGACGAATCCAACGATGGTTAAGAATTTCTTGGCCATCAACTTCAATATGATGTGAGGCGGTTTTTGAGTTGTCAGCTTCCGCTGCAAAAAACCAGGTTGAAAAGCGCTTAGGAGTCCCAGGAGGCGGTGTCCAATGGGCGAAGAAAACGAATTCCTCCGGATCGACGGTAAGTGCAGTTTCTTCTACAGTCTCGCGAACGGCAGCTGTCAGTGCAGCGTGCATTAGGTCTGCATCTTCGCGCCCGTCACCTGCGTAATCTTCAGGGTCCAATCGACCACCCGGAAAAACCCACATCCCGCCGAAGCTAATGTTCTTATTCTTCTGTAGCATCAAAACTTCGACGTCTTCACCAGACGTTGAAACATCCGAATCATCCGTTTTCGCCCCATCTCGCAACAGAATGACAGTTGATGCAGGAATGAGCGGCGCGGCTTCCTTTCCATCTTTGTTTTTCAGATCACCATAAATATCACTTCGGTGGATTTTCTCAGTCATGTTTTACCTTCCGACGGTACTTGAATCAAAGTACCATCGTAGGTCAAAACGTACTAAAGAATCTACCCGCGTCGCTATCTACCCACGTCGCCAGGCGTGTAGTTTTTCCGAAAACTTCAACAAACCTTCAGGCTTATGCTGTTTCGCCCACTCACTCGCGGCAAATTTGTTCATCTCCGCGAGGGTTGGATAAATATGGATTGTGCTCATAATTTTTTTCAAGCCGAGACCATGCTTCATCGCTAAAACATATTCACTGATAAGGTCACCGGCATGATCTGCCGCAATCGTCACACCCAAAATTTTGTCCTTACCCGGAACTGTCAAAACCTTAACCAGACCATGACCTTCCTCGTCCGATAGCGCCCTGTCTAATTCACCCACGTCGTAAGTCGCAATCTCGTAGGGAATATTCTGCTCTCTTGCTTCAAGCTCGTTAAGACCAACACGCGCAACCTCAGGCGATGAAAAAGTCGCCCATGGCACTACCGAATAATCCACTTTGAACTTTTTAAAAGTGCCAAATAATGCATTTACAGCGGCAAACCATGCCATATGCGAAGCTGTGTGGGTAAACTGATAGGGGCCCGCAACATCGCCAATAGCATAAATATTTGGATAATTGGTGCGTAGGTAATCATCTACTTCAATCGTCCCTCTATCAGTTATCGCAACACCAAGTTCTTCAAGTCCAAACCCAGTCACGTTGGCTTTTCTACCGACCGCCACTAACAACTGGTCGAAAGGTACAAGCGCGCTTTCGCCGCTACCTTTAGCTTCAATGCGCAAAAACTTCTCACCATCCTCAATAACAACTTCTGTCGCCATCTTGCCTGTAATCGTGTTTACACCTTCAGCTTTCATGGATTCCAACACCATCTCAGAGAACTCTGGATCTTCTCGATTTATAATTCTATCTAGCGCTTCAACTTGCGTGACCTTGCTTCCCAACCGATTAAAGGTCTGGGCCAGCTCGGTACCAATAGGTCCACCGCCAAGCACAATGAGTCTTTTAGGCTGCTCCCGAATTTCCCATAACGTGTCAGAGGTTAGATAATCGACCGATTCAATATTCTTAATTGGCGGTACAAAAGGTCTAGCGCCAGTTGCGACAATGATGGATTTCGCAGTAATGACTTTGCCGTTAACCTCGACAGAATAAGGAGACAGAATCTTTGCTTCACCAATTTCACAATTAACACCTAGACTTTCGAATCGCTCGACGGAATCATGCGGTTCGATTTTCTCGATAATCCGCTGCACCCGCTCCATGAGATCAGCGAACTCAAAGTCCGGTTTCATTGCTTTAAACCCGAGGGCCGGACCTCGATTCATGTCAGCGGCGAGTTTTGCCGAGCGAATAAGAGATTTACTCGGCACACAACCCGTGTTGAGGCAATCCCCACCCATCTTATCACGTTCAATTAACGTCACTTTCCCTTTTACTGTTGCCACAATAAGCGCTGCAACCAGACCACCCGAACCTGCACCGATAACGATAACGTTTTGATCAAATGATTTTGGTTTTGGCCACTTCCTGAGAATTTTTCCTTCACGAACGACATCAACAATTTTCTTGGCTATCAATGGGAAAATCCCCAGAAGCGCAAATGAAAGTAATAACTCTAGTGACAAAATATCAGAGGTAGACTCAATTTGAGCAAGTTGCGTACCGGCATTAACAAAAACGATGGTACCTGCGAGCATGCCGATTTGGCTGACAAACAAGAATGTAAGCACTTTGATTTTAGTAAGCCCCATCAGTAAATTGATGGCGAAAAAGGGAAATAAAGGCACCAATCGAAGTGTAAACAAATAGAACGCGCCCTCCTTCTCAATGCCTTTGTCAATACCGCTAAGTTGCGCGCCAAACTTCGCAACAACCTGTTCACGCAGTACGAATCGGGCGACCAGCATCGCCAGGGTGGCGCCGATACTTGAAGCAAAGGAGACGAGCACAGTCCCCCAAAGCACACCAAACATGGCCCCAGCAACTAATGTCAAAATAGCCGCTCCGGGCAACGACGCAGCAGTCACCGCGACATAGAGAACGAAAAAGGTGGCGGCAATTTCTAATGGCTTTTCTAACACTAAGGCGTTTAGCTCAGCTTGTTGAGACTTGACATAATCTAGCGTCAGAAACTGACCCAGATCGAAATAGAGAAACGACCCAATCATGCACGCGACAATGATTAGTATAATGATTTTGCTGGTGCTCATAGGTACTCCGTATGATTGTTAGGCACTGTCGGGCACAGCACCGCTTTATTATTCTTGATTTTCAGATCAAAACTCTTATTTTGAGCGCTTTAATTCAAAGCTCATCACAACAAGGAAGGCACATCAGTCAACACCTTATAATTGAAATTATAGGGCCCAGCAAAAACACGGCTGAGATGGGGCCAATTTAGGTCAAATTTGGGTCTAAGGTCGAGTATTCTAGTGCGTAACGTCGTCACCCCAGATCTGCTCTAGCCTGTCATCTCTGCGGCAACCTGAACGATAGAACCTATAACGAATAGGATTCTTCTTGTAGTAATCCTGATGACTTTTCTCGACTGGGTAAAACTTCTTGGCACCCAGAATTTCCGTAAACACTGTTTCGCCTTCGAATCTAGCTTCGACCTTTTCCTTAGAAGCTTCTGCCAATGCCCTTTCCTCGTCACTACCCACAAAGATTGCCGCGCGATAACTTGGGCCTTTATCACAAAATTGGCCTAGGTTATCAAAGGGATCAATGTTCACCCAGTAAAGATCCAGTAGCGCCTGGTAGCTGATCACCGATGGATCGTAGGTCACCTTAACCGCTTCATAATGACCACGATGATTGCCATTATACGTTGGATTTCTCAAAGTACCGCCAGTGAAGCCGGAGACAACTTCAGATACGCCATCTTGCTCCTGATAAAGAGATTCGACACACCAAAAACAACCCCCAGCAAATACTGCCTTTTCCGCCAAGATCGCAGGCGAAGTCAAGATCAAGCAAATAAGTCCAGTGATACTCAGATATTTCAGGGAATGTGTCCTGCTGAGACTAGCAATTTGGGTCTTCATAAATTTTTACGTTGTCCTATGATGATGCTGGTTGTGTGTCATGATCCTAAAGACCCAGACAGCCATGATAAACTTTCATACATATTACTCGATAGTCGATTTAATCGATAACCGGGAATTAAAACTTAATGGCTGATTTAGAAGCTACGCTCAACCGGAACCTACATTTTGGCAACTATTTGGCAGCATACTCAGGGCGATACCCATTATCAGGTTAGATCTGCAGGCGCTACCATCAGACTCTATACAAACAGTGCATTTCACTCTCAGTACAACCCAAATCACTTGTTTACAGGCGGCATTTGGGACCTATTGGCAATACCCGCACTTTATTCCGACGTTATTAATCATCCAATCACCCCCCCTAATCTGCTGATTTTAGGCGTTGGGGGCGGTGCCGCAATCCATCTATTCAATCGGCTGTTAGATCATCCTCCCATAACTGGCATCGAGTACGACAGGGTGCACCTTGATATCGCGCGACAACATTTCAAATGCAACACCAAGAACACTAGCTTAGTACATGCCGATGCTTATCGTTGGATCAAAACAAACACGCAAAAGTTCAATGTGTTGTTAGACGACCTGTTCGTTGATGGACCGAATGATCCAGTCAGACCAGAGACGGTAAACCGAGACTGGATGAAACAATTATCAAGCGCGCTTAGCAACGATGGTGTTCTTATTCAAAATCATCTGGCCCCCGCCACGGCGAAGAAAGTTGCGTTGGATAACTGGACCCGTGACCATTTCAAACATGCATTGCTATTCCATCATCCAATGTACGCGAATGGCATTCTGGCGTTGTATAAAACAACTGTAGATATTAGGCAAGCCAGATTCCAAATAGGAAGTCAGATTAAAGAACGCCATCCAGGTGCGCTGAAACGACTAAAATATCGCGTTGAAACGATTTATTAGCCTCCGGTTCTTAATCCCCAGGTTTCAGTTCTTCCTGACGCAATATCACCGCAGTGACAAGCAGAGCAATGAGTAACACCAAACAAATTTTCACTGCGGCATCGTAACTGCCCAGGTAGTCAAGCCCCAGACTAAACGCAGCGGGTCCCACCGCACTCGCAAAAACGGTCAATGAAGTATTTAGGCCGCTAATTTCGCCAAGATGTAATGGCCCGAAGAAGCGTATGAAAACAAGATTTGAGTTAACCCCCCAAAGCCCACCGCCCGCACCAAAGCCTAGCGCCAGTAGCCAGTAACCCCAAGCCTCCTCGAGGTAGAGTAGCCCAATCGCGCCCATGACAAAGAACACCAGCATAGCGACCAAATAGGGTTTTAGTTTATGTCGATCAACCATGGAACTTGCGACAAGATTTGTCACAGTCGAAAAAACGGCAGAGGGAATAAAGTATCCAAACGCTTCTACCCTATCCCGACCAGCTTGTTCAAAAATCGATACGACATGGAAGGTCAAGGCTGTGCCAAACATTGCGTGCATTGCCAGGCTCATACTGAACAGCCAAAACGCTGGTGATCTCCGTGCCTCAGCCAAACTTTTACTTTTTACTTCAAGAAAATGGGCATCTGACTCATCTCCTTCCTTACCGCCATCTGGCATCAAACCGCAGGACTTAGGGTTATCCCGTACAAAAATGAAGGCAAATACTGAGAAAACAAGACCCACGAGTGCTGCTAAAAACCAAAGTGCTCCACGCCAATCAAACACAATAATTATCCAGGCGAGGAATAACGGCGCGACCGAGAATCCAAAGGAAACAAACACACCACGGATACCGCTGACCAACCCACGTCGCTTGACAAACCACAACATCAGTATGTTTCTGGAGCAACTGGTTAAAACGCCCTGGCCAAAAAACCGAACGCCAAAGTACCCCAGCATAATTAAGATAAATGTCGGCAACATGCCACCGCCAAAAAACGAGGCCATCCGGTCGGTGACACTGATAAAGAGCACCATTAAGCCTAGTGCGACACTTGCACCGGCGATCATAATGCGACCACCATAACGGTCGTACCATCGTCCGGCGGTCGTTAAGAAAAGCGAGGACCCGATCGTCCCAATGAGATAGGCCATTGATAACTGCGTGCGAGAGAGACCAAGTGCATCAATGAATGCATCAGTAAAAACAGCCATTCCCATCGTTTGGCCTGGAATACTAAATAGAAACCCAAGCGTGCTAAATCCCCAAATCACCCAGCCATAGAAAAAGGGACTTTTGGCTGGATTTATCGGCCATGTAGGAGATAGCTTCATGAGTAAGGGCTTATAGGTAGATGCTTAAATTTTACTGCGAGTATTTGATAGCGTGGTGAATCAATGAAACGGGTTTGCGGAAACTAACCAACTAGCGTCCGATTGTACTTGATTTGTTATAAAACTATCCGAATAATGCGGCGCTTTCAGAGCTCAAAAACCTGCAAAAACTGTTCTGCCAAAGCACACGTCTGAATAGGAGGTTTTTTACACGTTAGAGCTAAAATGAGTAACTAGTGATATCAACATCATCAGTTCTGTGAATTCAGTCAGTCACCTAGAGCAAAATCAATATGCGAATAGAAGCAATAACCATCGGCAACAACGCCCCGGAAGATATAAATGTCATTGTTGAAGTCCCAGTCGGCGGCGAACCTATAAAGTACGAAATGGACAAAGAATCCGGCGCCTTGGTAGTAGATAGATTTCTCTATACATCAATGCGTTACCCAGGTAACTATGGCTTCGTACCCCACACATTATCAGAAGATGGTGATCCTATCGATGTCATCGTTTCCAGCACGCGTGCCATCACGCCAGGGGCTGTGATGAACTGCCGCCCAATTGGCGTGCTCATGATGAGTGATGAGGCTGGCGGGGACGAAAAAATCCTAGCCGTGCCTTCAAGCCACCTGACAAAACGCTACGATAAAATTAAGAATTACGATGACCTACCAGAAATTACGCTTCAGCAAATCGAACATTTTTTTGTTCACTACAAAGATCTTGAACCTAACAAATGGGTAAAGATTGAAGGCTGGGGCGATGCAGAGAGAGCAAAAACATTTATCCGCGACGCGATACAAAAAAACTTGGATAAATCTAAATAGACAGATTTATCTAGATAAATCTAAATAGACAGATTTATCTAGATAAAGACAAGTAGAACATCAGCAGATAGCAATAAAGCGCCTCAGTGACAGAGGCGCTTTTACGAATAAACCCGCTAACCGATAGAAGCTACAAGCATTCTGAGCTTAGGAAGCTAGCTTAAAACCCTCGTAGTCGTTATTTCTAACCTCTTCACACTTCTCCGCATATACTGGCAGCCCGCCAACATAAGGCATAAACACTCGAGTCTTACCAGGAATGTTTGCACCTAAGTACCAAGAATTACATGACGGATAGAGCGTCTCGCCGGCCAATTCATTGACGTGATCAACCCATGCATCTTCAGCAGCAAGCTCTGCTTCGATCGATGCAACACCACGGGATTTCATATCAAGAATACAATTTGCGATCCATTCGACATGCTGTTCAATCGAGGTAATCATATTGGTCAGCACCGAGGGGCTACCTGGACCCGATATAGTAAACAGATTAGGGAAACCAGCAGTGCAAAGCCCAAGATAATTTCTGGGTCCTGCAATCCATTTATCCCTTAGCAGCTGACCATCGCGGCCCTGAATTTCCATCTTGTTCAAGGTTCCAGTCATTGCATCAAAGCCTGTTGCAAAGACCAGGCAATCAAAGTCATATTCTTTACCGCCAGTTACAAGCCCCTTCGCTGTAATACGTTCAATTGGTGCATCCTTAATATTCACCAGTTTTACGTTGTCACGGTTGTAGGTTTCGAAGTAGTTTATGTCGACACAGATTCGCTTACAGCCAATCACCTGATCTGGGCACAATAATTCTGCGGTCTCTGAATCACTCACTGTTGCTCGAATTTTATTACGAACAAATTCTGCGGCGTAGTCATTTGCCTCACCTGTCATCAGTAAATCACCGAAGGCAGCGAGAAACCCAAACCCACCGATATCCCATTTTTTCTCAAATAGCGCTTGCCGCTCTGCTTCACTAGCCTCGAAAACAGAGCCATCATTACGTTCGGTTCTTGATCCGAACCCACCGGCTTCCAGCTTATTGGCTGCACGGAAGTCCTTGTATTGCGATTTAATCTCATCAACAAATTCAGGATCAAGGTCTTGATTGTGTGCTGGGATAGAGTAGTTTGCCGTACGCTGGAAAACAGTCAGTTGCCCTGCTTCTTTTGCGACCTGCGGAATCGTTTGAATTGCCGACGACCCCGTACCAACGAGTCCAACGCGCTTGCCAGTAAAATCTACCCCTTCGTGAGGCCACAACCCCGTATGATACCAATCGCCTGCAAACGAATCTAATCCCTCAAAAGCGGGCAAATTGGTTGATGACAAACAACCAGTAGCCATAATGCAGAACTGTGCATCAAATGATTGTCCATTATCAGTCTCAACGTGCCAACGGCTGCTTTTTTCATCTAATCGTGTTGCAACCACTTCAGTTTCAAACAAGATGGATGAACGAAGATCAAACCTGTCAGCAACGTGGTTAGCATAAGCAAGTATTTCTGGCTGAGGAGAATATCGTTCGCTCCACTCCCATTCCTGCTGCAATTCTTCAGAGAACTGGTAAGAGTATTCCATACTTTGGATATCAACCCGCGCGCCTGGATAACGATTCCAGTACCAGGTACCACCGACACCATCGCCTCTTTCTATTACTTGAACATTGAGTCCCGCGCTTTTCAACCGATGCAGCATATACATACCACCGAATCCTGCGCCTACCACGACAACATCAACTTGCTTGCTTTCAGACATATTCTGATTCCAATGTGTTTAAAATATTTGACTGAGGTGATTATTCCATTAATACGCAACCCTCTCCACCCCCAGTTGAAATTTTGGGGTCAGAGTAAAGGGTCCAAGTATGCTGACAAAAACTGTCAGTATGATCTGCCCCTTTACTCTGACCCCAAAGCTTGCTTTATTGATTGCCTTTACACTGACCAAATCTGGAGGAAACAGCCGATGACAAACATTGCCGATACCGTGTGGCGAGCTATGCAGACTGGCGAGTATGCAAACGAATTGGAGCCACTAGATATCGCTGCAGGACAGCAGCTGCAATTGGAAATGCTCTCTAGATGGCAGCATGCAGGAGAACAACTTGGCGGTTTCAAGATTGGGTTAACATCTGGCCAAGCACGAAATTCTATGGGAGACGGCGTACGCCCTTTTGGCTTTATTCTGCAGAGCAGAATCCTTCAAAGCGGCGGTGCTGTCGAGCATTCACTCATCGGCAAGATGGGGGTTGAAAATGAGCTGGTATTCAACATCTGTGCCGACATTAAGGCTGACAATGTGACTCCGGAAGTCGCGCGATCGGTGGTCGACGGCGTCGCCCCAGGCTTTGAGATCAATCAACCAAGATTGCAGGGTACACATTCCAACGGCGTGCGCATTGCAGACAATCTAACGCAATGGGGCATCGTTGTTGGCAATTTTGTTCATCCCGATCAAAACTATGATGACTTGAATGTCGTGCTATCGAATGATGATGGCGTATTGCAGCAGGTAGCCGCTGCCACACATATTGACAACCATTTTGCTTCTATTGCGGCACTCATCAACGGTTTATATCAATACAACATGGGTCTCACAAAGGGCATGAAGGTCATTACTGGCTCCTATACCCGGCAGAGTGTTAAAGCTGCCGGGCGTTTCATCGGCGACTTTGGTTCAATCGGCTCTGTAGAATTGGAGGTGAAATGAAAATTTTAGTGATACCAGGCTTAACCCTACCGGAAGTCAGTGACAATGATCTCAACCGAATGCGCGATGTTGTCGGAGGAAATGCACAGCTTATTGTTACCAGCCAGCGCGAGGCGATTGAGCACGCAGCAGATGCTGAGGTAATTCTTGGTTTTGTGCCCAAAGATCTATTTAGCGCAGCACCAAAATTACGTTGGGTTCAATCCATTTCCTCGGGCGTTGATATGTTTTTTTATCCTGAATTCATCAACAGTGAAGTGCTGCTCACCAGCGAGAAAGGTCTAGTGGGTGAACATCTTTCGGATACCGGTTTTGGATTGTTGTTGATGTTGACTAGACAGCTTGCCGCCGCGCTAAGGTACGGCAGCGACAGCTGGAATCACAGACCAGAGATGCGTTATCAGGAACTGGAACTGACGGGTTCAGTGATGGGCATTATCGGCTTGGGTGGCACCGGTCGGGCCATGGCGCGCAGAGCAGCCGCGTTTGGCATGACCTGCATCGCGGTGGATAGAGATAACGTTCCTCCTTGCCCAGAGGTCAGCGAAGTCTGGGGGCTTGATAGGTTGCATGAACTACTCGCGATTTCCGATGTGGTCAACGTATGTACACCGCTAACCGATGAAACACGCAACATGTTTAATGCCAAAGCTTTCAAACTAATGAAGCCCACCGCTTATCTGTTGAACGTTACAAGAGGTGAAGTGATGGAAGAAAAGGCACTAATCGATGCACTGCAGTCAGGGACAATTCAAGGTGCGGCCCTGGATGTAGCACCCCGGGAACCCTTACCGCCGGAATCCCCACTTTGGTCGATGCCGAACGTGGTTATGACACCTCACACGGCTGGCGCAAGTCAGTTCAGAGCCGCAAGAAATATTGATAGGTTTATTCGCAATCTTGGCAATCTAGTCAATAGCGATCCACTAGAGGGGCTGGTTGATAAACAACTGGGATACTAGCAAGCCAGCAAATTTTCTAAGACGCTAGAGTTTCGAGTTCATCAACGTTTGATGTCTGCTCAGCATTTCCAGCAATCCATGCCGCCAGCTCTTCACGCTCCGGAGTCATGGTGAAACTTTCTTTTAGTTTCGCCACGCCCGTTTGATGTAAACCAATCGCTATCAGGTCGATAAACTCTGGTACATGAAAATAGGAAGTATGAATCAATTCCTTCCAATTCAACGTCGCTTCCAAGTCAGTTCCCAGATCTACATTCGGTGACGAGTCGCTAGTCATGCCAAGGACCTTGCGAACATTTTCAAGCGTCTTTATCGCATTAATCTCGCTAAAACTCCTTAATGGCTTCGATACTAATTCTGGCAGAGGGCCACGCTTCTCGGGAAAAGCAGGCGGCTTGTAACTTATATCATGAACATCTTCCTTAACAAGATCGTCTCCCCATGAGGCTCGCCGAAGAGTACCCAATATGATTTGGTTTAGCGGCCAAGCTAATGCCGCACCTATTGGCACAATGGCTTTATTTAGTATCCAACTGATGGTCGCCAAAAAGACGAAAAAAATTATCAAGTAGTACCCGAAGCTGATTAACGTTCCAACTATATCGCCAGCGGGAAATACAAGAGATTCTACTGCTACAGAGTTAGAGCCAGCCATTGTTAAGGGCTCCGAGTTCGCACTTAAGCCGTCAGTTGTGGTTTTGGGCGAAAAGTAGAAAAACGTTAAAAGACCTTCTGCATCATCGCTAACGATATCCTTTAAAATCAGACTCCCATAGAAAGTGACAAACAGCAATTGCATAATCCCGACGAGTGGTTTTAGAAATTCATTCTTGATGAGCTTGAACTTTACTCGCCTGATATTGCTCAAGGCACTAATGGCTTCGTCCTGAGGATGCCACAAGCCAAGCCATCGGTTGGCATACCATTCAGAGACTTTTTGTTTTTGTTTGAACGTAAACCAATCTTTGTTACGCAGTTCGTGTAAATACATCGCCGAAATGGAAATCACACCGTAAGCGATGAATACCTCGCCCAAACTTTTAACATCAGATTCATTATTAACCTGGTCCCCCAGCCAAATGTAAAATAAGGTGACAACACCGACAATGAATCCAACTATTCCGGTTGCACATAAAGCCAGTGGAATCCCCTCTAATCGCTGAAACAAAAAATAGTTTTGTCTATAATCTAAAAACGGTGTCCCCACAGTACACCAACTCTTGAGCCTTTCCAGCGGATGGTCGTTCTCAACTGATTGCAGCAATGCCTTGTATAAAACAGAACCCCCGTGACTATGACCCACTACGCAGTAATCGGCCCCGGCATCTTCGAGCAGCTTTAGGCATTCAAAAAGTTTGACGCCTGCCTCACGCCGAAATTTTTCAGAATTTGGTCCGATATCCCAATGTAGAGGAAGAATTTCACCACTTCCTGAATTGGTATCGATATCTATACGCTGGCCCAATTCTGTCTGAAAATCACTACCCCATTGCCACCAACCATCTCCGAAAGAAGATACATCGCCAGCGTTAGTTCCATGTACCGTAACCAATTTCACACGGCGTAGGTCTACTGGAGTTGCAGAAGTAAAATATTCTTCAGGGTCGACATAAGAACCGGGCTCATCTGTCATTACTATTTTCTTCCAATCCTTATGGGCTATAGGCGCTAATGCCGGCCGGCCCTGTCGACTTTACGAAATTCAGAAGCTTCATTGTAAGTCAGACTGTCACCTCAAATAAACTAAAATTCTTCACCTAAGAACTCAGGCAAAGGGGTGAGTATGTAATTTGTCGTAAAGTCGGAAGCTATAACAAGATTCACAGCATCAATGCGATCTTTATTGAGTGGGTGAGTACTAAGAAAATCGATAAATTCAGCCGATTGCCCCTCAGTACCTAACACCTCAAAAAGCTGGCTGGCGCCTTCAACATGACCATAGTGATGCTTCAGGAGCTTTAAGGCTGCCTCGTCTGCCTCCATCTCGTGGTTCCGACTGAACGACAAAGTCGATAGAAACCCCATGGAACTAACAATAGTCTCTACCACGCTACTGTCAGAAAAACCTGTGATATTGAGCAGAGCCAACGATAAAATAATTCCGCGACCCATTGCTCGTATTGGATGCCGAGCGCGAACGTGCTCAATTTCATGAGCCAACACCATCGACAGAGCATTCTCATTCTGTAGTTTGCTCAACAAGCCCTTATGAATGATCACGTTACCCGCGAGTGTTGCAAACGCATTGACAAGTTCATCATTGCGATAGTGTACGGTAACCACCATCCCCTCAGGTAAGGGAGCTTGCTTTATTAACAAATCGGACAGGGATTGCAGGTAGGTTTGGATTTCCCGATCTGTCGCATCAGCTTCCTGCTCTTCTTGCAGTCCTTCTTCCAATAGGTCGAAGGAAGTCACGAGTCGTTGTTCTAATTCGAAAGGGACGTTGCTGACGAAAAAATCAGTGAGCAATGCCAGCAACAAAATGACTGCAGCGGTGGCACCGGCTACAGCAATTAGCATCCATAGAAAATCAACCAGCGGATGAGACTGAGATAAATTAACTTCGTCTGGAACTTGAGGATTCTCGTATTCCAAAATCACCTCGGTTAGGGAATCAGGCCAGTGCCATAGGCGAAAATTTCTACGGCGCCAATTTGCCCTCTACCGCCTTTAGTAATTGAGGAGGTTTCAAGTTTAACGTTAAAGATATGATTCGCGCCTTGGTCTTGCGCATTTTGCTTCATCCTCAATAAGGCTTCTCGACGAGCGCGATCTACCAAACTCTCATAAGCACTCACCCTGCCGCCAATGAGAGACCTTAGACCTGCCGATAATCGTTTGAAATAATCAACAGAAATAACAACGTTTCCTTGCACAAACACCGATGACCTATGCATGTCTGTGGTGGGCGGAAGCTTGGCGCTAAAGGTCAGGATGTTTTTTAGTTCTTGCTCCCTTTTTCTGATCGATGCGAAATGTTTTTTTTCAGCGATGCTACCTGCGACATAACCCACGACCACAAGGCATATAAATATAATCAGATCCATGGGACTTACTCCAGAATAACGGCAGTACCATATACAAAGAGCTCTGCCGCGCCAGCAGCAACGGAGGAGGTAGAGTAGCGAACGTTTACCACGGCATTCGCACCGATCGCTTCTGCCTGCTTGACCATTCGATCAGTCGCTTCTTCTCTCGCCTCGTTCAAAAGCTCTGTGTACGCTGTCAGCTCGCCACCGACAATGTTTTTTAGTCCTGCGAGGAGATCCTTTCCCAAATGTTTTGCCCGAACTGTATTACCTTGTACCAGACCAAGATGCTTGCTAATACGCTTACCTGGAATTATTTCAATATTACTGATAATCAAAATTTTGCCCTCTATTAGAATTCATGACAATAACTGAAGGCGGCTACTATACCCAGTAAAACCCAACAACCTTACGAACGTGATTTGCAACATGAAACATAGCTGAATGCTCATGCGGGTCAGCGTCCATGTCGCCTTGCTCAAGATACCCCCAAAACCCTTATAGCGATAATGCTAGCAGCAGTAAAAGTTGGTATCACCGATAGATCAACTGTGGGCAACGTCTTGCGACTGATGACCACTACGCTCAGTCTTTTTTCAGTCGCGTCATAGCTCGTCGCTTCGCCCACCAGCGTATGCATAGTCATCATCTTCATGCTCACACCCTACTGCCGAAATCTTGTTACATTCCAAACAATAAAAATGACGTTTTTCCTGTGTGATGGTGTCCTAGCTACGGCAGCCACTTAGTACATAGCAAGGTACCTAGAGAACAGTATCTAGAGAACAGTACCTAGAGAACAGTACCTAGAATAATAACAATTAGTGAAAGTGGCCAGGAAAACAAGCACAGAACGCCTGCATTATTTCCCCTATCTTCTTTCACCTCTACTTACCGTTCGTTGAGATACCGGTTTCTTCGCAGACCTCGATATCTCGTCAGTTTACTTACGTCGATATTGACCACGAAGGAAGTTCAAATGCTATTTAGTCAAAATTCACCCACAGGTGATAACACCTGTTCGTCCTACAGGAGTTGCGCAAAAGCTGCTATTAGCTTGTTTAGTGTTGCTTTCACTGACTACGACAAACACTCAGGCAGAAGACTGTTCATCCGCAACTGACATCGCTGAAGCGCATGACTATCCAGCCGCAACAGAGTGTGGTGAGTGTCCTCCAACACAGTATAAGCAATGGTCAGTCTCAAAACATGCTTATGCCCAGATGAGCCCTATATTTAATGCAATGCAAGCAACGGTTGTTAAAGCCTCCCAAGGAACCATTGGTAATTTTGCATAAGGTGACAAAATGCAGTCGGCATGAACTTGGGCCAAGACGTTTTCATGAGCAACATCGATCGCCATCCTGCTGCCAGAGAGGGCATCACATGCATCGTTTGTCATCGCCTGGATCAAAGCTATGGCAAACTGAGTGGCCGACTTCATGTTAAGAAAGGCTCAATAACAGAGCCAATATACGGCCCATTGGGTGATTCCGCCGAGCTTGATAACGCCATATCAAAAGATGGTCTGGTTATTGACAATGATAAAGCTGGTCGTAAGGTTCATGACGAACTGGAGGCGCTGCCCTCGGCAGCCAAGCCAATAGTTCCGTCGGTGGTGCGATTGGCTACCAGATGTTTATCGATCCCTATTTGAATCAATTCATATTTGAGTTAGACGTTCGTAAACGAACTAGCTCAGGTGGGGATACTTCGGTTGCCGGTGGAGTAAGGTACAGACATCGTGTCGGTCAACACAGTGTTGTGCAGGTTGACTTCTTCACAGCGGTTAACGAATCCAGCACCACTGCCTTGGCGGCAGGCTAGAATGGCTATACCAGTTTTAGCCAGTCGATCGCCAACTTAAACGTGATTGGGTCGCTAGTCGGAAACTGTGAACTGTGAACTGTTACAGGCCAGTAAATACCGGTTTTCGTTTCTCGAAGATCGCACGTACTGCTTCTCTACCATCTTCACTGGCAAGTCCCTTGCCAGTGAAGCGAAGTTCCTCGCGTATTAGTGCTTCAAGGTCTGCGGGCAATCCAACTTTTGAGACTAGGTGTTTAGTTTGACGTGCAGCTAGCGGTGCTACTTCTGCAATCTTTTTACAATACGCAAGAAAAGACCCCGAGAACGTCTCAGCAGGAACAACGTCCCCAATCAAGCCAATGGCGAGTGCAGTGTCAGCCCCAATCATCTCCTGTTCTAACAGAAAGCGCATCGCACGCTCATGCCCAATAGCCTGCGGCAGCGTCCAGGTAAGCCCGCAATCTGGCGAGGTACCGGCCCGAGCATAGCCTGGATGAAAACGTGCAGTTGAACTGGCAATGCGCATGTCGCAGCACATTGCGAGAGATAGCCCAGCCCCTATAGCGATACCATTCACCCCGGCAATAACTGGCTTTTCACACAGAACTCGTATGCCGGTTACAAGTTGGACCACCTGCTCGACCGTATCACTCACCGATTCTCGCTTGCCAGAACCGGCGTTGCGGGGGCTAAGATCAGCCCCGGCACAAAACGCATCACCGACACCAGTGATCCCTATGACGTTAATTGCCGGATCAGCCGACGCCTCGCTGACCGCACGCACAATTTCCTGGGTTAGCTCACTAGATAGGGCATTCTTCTTTGCAGGACGGTTTAGCCGCAGCACACGAACCCCGTCAAACGATTCCTCCAGTAGAATGTGCTCTGCACTTCGTCCATCACTATTCATTGAGATCTCCTATGTTTGTTAACGCAATTTTCTATACTTAGTTGCTATATAGAGTTGTATAAATGTCACCATTAGAATACCTTCTGTCACTCATGCTGTCGAAAGCAAGCCACCCAATTTATGCAAGAGATGATCTGCGTTCGCTAGTACTACTCCTGTAGTCATGGACGAATATGACTTCGCGCAGCGAGATTCTCCTTCGAAACGTCTAAGCTTCGACGCTCAGCTAGCTTCAGCAATGGTGCAATGTGGAACACCGTCGTTGTAAAATCCAGTATGTCATGCCTGGACAAAGGCACAGAGGTGAAGACATTGTTATCCTGTAGGATCGCACAAGAGTCTATGAGGCAGCAAAGAAGCGCTACCCAGAGCGATGGTCTGGATAGACGAGAAACTGGCTGCCAATACAATCAGTATCACTTAACCCACAGAGCAAGAAATCAAAGACTCTGGAGGTGCCGCAGGCAGTATAAGAGTTAGCAGAGACGTGCCAACTAGCTTGACGCCTACTGCTAGTGACCTAAGCTAGTTAAAATAGATCCTAACTATAGGAACCTCACGACGGTACTACAGATATGTCCAACAGTACCAACACATCCCGTCCAACTATCCTCATAGCAGATGACGAATCCACCACGCGTCTGATGATGCAAGCAATGCTTGATGAGAATGGTTTTGAAGTGACTACAGCAGCGGACGGCAAGGAAGCGCTGGAGCTCTTCCACAAAAAACCAAGTGATGGTGTCATTCTCGATCTTGACATGCCCCGCATGGGCGGTTTGGAGGTGTGTAGAAACATCCGTCTTGAAAAAGCTTGGGAATTTGTACCCCTCATCATTTCCACCGCAAGTGATGACCTTAGGTCTATTGATGAAGCTTTCAACGCAGGCGCGACTGACTTTTTGACAAAACCTCACAACTGGGGGCTTTTGGTTCGGCGAGTTCGCTATATCCTGAAAGCTAGTACCGCCATGGAAAAGATTCGGCGGTCGGAGCAATTAAAAACCGAGTTTATGCACAACATCTCCCATGAGTTAAGGACCCCACTAAACGGTGTACTTGGCATGGTCGAGCTTCTAAAAACTACAGATTTAAGTGACGAGCAAAAAGAATATTGCAGTATCGTCAACCAGTCGGGTAAGGCACTACTTAGCATAATCGGCGATACACTCGACTACTCAAAACTAGTCTCCGGATCAATACAGTACGAGACCCGCGAGTTTTGCCTGGATGACTTGGTTCAGGAATCCTGTGACATGGTCTATCACATCGCCCTATCGAAAAAGCTGCCACTCGTTGTAAATATTCATTCGAGCTGTCCGACTTTTATCAAGGCGGATCCGCTGCGTCTAAAACAAGTGCTCGGAAACTTACTCAGCAATGCGGTCAAGTTCACGAATACTGGATTCGTTCGCCTCGACGTTGTACTCGATGATGTACTCGATGATGTACCCGGGGGTCAGTCGACGCTTAAGTTTACGGTCATAGATACAGGTATAGGCATCAGCAAAAGTGCCGAAGAGATAATTTTTGAGCCATTTCAACAGGCAGATGGTTCGACAACACGGCAGTTTGGTGGCACGGGCCTCGGACTTCCCATTGCACGTTCATTAGTCAAAGATATGGGCGGAGAGCTCACCCTAAGACAACGCCCCATGAATGCGGGCGCCGCCTTTCAAGTGCGGTTGCCTTTCGCTAGTTCAGAAAAGAACAATGAGTTGCAAAAAAATCTGAAACTCAATGTCTTTTGGCCTGATAGCCAATTAGATCAGGGCATCGATAAACGAGACCTTTTGCATAGTGTTACAAATCAATTCACGTTCTTGAACAAAGAACAGGCTTTAGCAAACCCTCCTCAGCTTGTTGTATTCAACGATTTTACCCAAATCGAACATCTACAAGAGCCTTCGCCCTTAATTTCAACGCATTTCGTTCACTGCCAAACGATTGAGAATACACAGAGCAACCCTGGATATCCCAATTACACCCGCATTCTTGGCCCCTTGCTTCGCAACCGACTACAGCAAATATTGTCAACAAAAGTAGAATCATCTGGTTCCATTGAGCAATTAAAGGTAAGGGAAAACTTGTCAATTCTGGTTGCCGAGGACAATTTCATTAACCAGAAGATTATTAAGAATATGCTGACCAACCTAGGCGCGGACTGCACGGTTGTAGGGGATGGTCAAGCTGCCCTGGATTATGCTGGTCAATCGGACTGGGACATTATATTTATGGATTGCGCGATGCCGAGACTCGATGGGTATGAAGCGACGAGAAGAATCCGGCTACTTGAGGCCACCGCTGCAAGCGCTTCGCAAGGCAGAAAATTTGCAGTGATTGTCGCATTGACCGCCTATGCACTAAAATCCGATATCGAAGTTTGCCTGGCCGCTGGGATGGACGACCATATTTCAAAACCATGCAATCCTCAAAACCTGTACGAGATGGTCGAAAAATACTTTCCACGTACCTAAAAGTACATCAGCGGACCGTAAAAGTACTGTACTAATATTCCGCTTAAACTACGCTTAAACTAAGCTTAAACTAAGCTTATGATTTATAAAAAAACTGGAAATAAAGCCATGTCAATTCATCCTTACCTGGTAGCGATTACCCTAGCTACGTTTTCGCAGGGGCTGCTGGCACACAGCACACCTTCTGACTTTGCAGAAATGAGCCTGAAACAACTCTTCTCTATGACTATTGATGAACGAGCCAGCGATGCTAAAACTAATCGTTGGCGCATTTCCTATCAGTTTAATAAACAAACACTTGGAGGATACCGAGACGGTACCAGAGAGATTGCGGACACTGAAGTCCTGTGGCTTGGACCAGGAAACCCGAGAACTAATGAGAATTTTCCTGTGCTTCCCACTAACATCAAACAGCAGGTCCAAATATTTCGTGCGAGCTATCAATATGACAACACAACCCAGCTATCTGTAACCGTTCCATGGATTAGACAGTCAACCGATCACATTTCAATCGTACCCGGATACAACACTTTCCTCATTACGTCGAAAGGACTGGGAGATATCAAGTTAGACGCGAGCCAGAGCTTTTATACTAAGCATGCTGGACGAGTTCTTGTGACTGCTGGCATAAGTCTACCAACCGGCTCTATCGATGAAGAGGGTGACACGCCAAGAGCCGCCGGCGACCAACAACTGCCATATACAATGCAACTTGGCTCAGGCACCTGGGATTTCTCGACTGGGTTGACCTATTCCAGCAAAAACAACAAATGGAATTCAGGCGTAAATGCTGTCATTAGAAGTAGTAAAAACGATCGTGACTATCGTCTTGGCAATCACTACAGCGCAAGCACAACCTTTCGGTTCGATGCATTAGGTATAGTAGCGCCTTATGTCGGTATGGAAGGACGATACCTCTCAAAGATTACCGGACAAGATGATGCTATTACTGTTCCAACAGCTTTCCCCTACCCTGCGAGCATCACAAACCCCAACTTGTATGGCGGCACAAGTGTCAATATTCTTACCGGCGCTGAAGTCAATCTTGGTATCAATACATGGCGTCTGGACCTAGGATACCCAGTTTACCAACGCCTAAATGGACCTCAACCGCAGTATAAATGGAAATTTTCACTCAATTATTCCTTGGCTTTGTAATCAAACAATATCTATCAAAGATCGCAGTATTACTCGGGATATGCTTTTCAATGCACTCTGTGCAGGCGCTTGACGAGCTAGAAAAAACAGACAAAATAAAAGCTGCTTACCTATTTAACTTCACCAAATACATCCGTTGGCAAGAATCCGAGTTCATCACAGCGATATCGCCAATCAACTTATGTAGCAACGCATCGCCAAGATTTAACACCTTTCTGGCACAAATGGTTAAAGGCCGAACCGCATCAGATAACAGGACGATCCGGATCGTACGCCTCGACGCAGTATCAAGTAAACATTGCCATCTCACCTACCTAAAAACGAACTTTATCAGCTCTCGCCATCCGGTGATAACAAGTTTAGTAGTCGGAGACAATGCCTCATTTTTGACACAAGGGGCAAACATACACTTTTTTCTCGAAGGCCGACGAATACGGTTTGAAATTAATCGCAGCGCCCTCCAGAAACATGGCCTAACAATCAGTTCAGAATTGCTCAAGCTTGCTAGAGTGGTTGACAGTAAGGCGAAAGCACCATGAACAAAGCAACTCTATGGTTAAAAAATACAGGCCTACGCAACAAGTTGATTGCCATCATACTGCTGGTTTCTGTTCCAGTTCTGCTGTTCTTCTCAATAATTACCATCGTAGGCGATTTCTATGTACAACGCGCAGCAAAAATTGAAAGCCTGAATTCAATTGCCCATGTGATTGCTGAGAATAGTCGATCAGCTGTCCTTTTCGAGGATTCCAATTCAGCCACATCAACACTGCAATCGCTGAATGCCGTTCCAGACGTTACACAGGCTACTATCTATCTTGTAGACAAGACTAGATTTGTTAGCTACCACAGGTCAAATGTTGATCACAGCCTAACACCGATTCAACTCCCCGATAAAATGGAGCTCGAAGGCGTTGATATGGCCTCCTCTCGGATAACCCTTTGGACGCCGATTACCTTGGAAGATGAGCACCTGGGCACACTGATCCTTACGACAGACTTGTCCTTGCTGATGCGTAATGTCAAACGTTCCCTTCTGGTACTGTCTGCCGCCTTCGTTGTATCAGTATTCCTAATATTCAGCCTTTCCCACCGCCTTCAACAACTCGTATCTAACCCGCTGATAAAACTCAAAGAATCAATGCATTTAGTTAGCCAGGATCATCAATTCGAGCTGAACATCCACTATGACTCAAAAGATGAGATAGGTGAGTTGTACCAGGTATTTACGCAAATGCTTGCTGAGATCAATCAGCGGGATAAAGATCTGCTAATGCATCAGGCACACCTGACTGAACTCGTTACAGAAAGGACCGCCGAGCTCAGCAAGTCAAATCAGTCTTTGTTGAAAGCGAAAGATGAGGCTGAAGACGCGAGTAGAGTGAAAAGCGAATTCATTGCTACCATGAGCCACGAAATCCGTACTCCACTTAACGGGCTTCTGGGCATGATCGCCCTCATGCTTGAAAACAAAAAAACACAAATTCAGGAAAGGCAGCTTAGAATCATGCATTCAAGTGGCCAGAGCCTACTTCATATCGTCAATGAGATTCTCGATTTCTCCAAGCTACAAGCTCGAAAATTGACCCTAGACCCAACCAGCTTCGAGCTACAAAATTTCACCGATCAAATTGGGCGTGAGTTTAGCCATCGCTGTTCTAGCAAACTATTACTGCTTTTCGATATACCGCCCGGTCTCGACCTGGAGATCCTGGCTGACCAAATCAGATTACGACAAGTCATCTATAATCTGCTCGGTAATGCCTTCAAATTTTGCCCTGCAGGAGAAATTGTACTGGCAATATCAGGGCAGGATACGGGTGACGGAAACTGGTTGTTAGAATTTTCGGTCTCCGACACAGGCATCGGAATCGATCCAGAGCAATTGAATGACATACAAAACCCTTTTGTGCAAGCTGATGGTAGTACCAGTCGCCAGTATGGCGGCACAGGCCTAGGGTTAAGTATCTGTAACCAGCTTCTCAGACTGATGAACTCCAGCCTGAAAGTTGAGAGCAAAGCAGACGAAGGCAGCAGGTTTGGTTTTACCCTAAACCTACCTGCTAATAAAAAACCTGCCAACAAAGTTTTAAGCAACCGACCAAACTATGCGCTGATCGTCGATGAGTCAGTGTCACGGGTGAATCTACTCACTGCCCAGCTCAACACACTCGGCGTTGAATCTGAAGCCTGCCAGAACCTTCATGCATTAGCTGCTCACGCCGCATTCTCCCAATCCACAACACTGATACTCATAACCGAGAAGAGCAAGCCAATAGCATCGTTAGAGCAATCAGAAGCCAAAATAATCTATCTGGCAGACAATCTCAATACTGAACACCTCGGCGAGAATCAATTCGAGCCTCCTTTTCTCTATTCCGATCTCCTAACTCTATTAACGAACCGTGACTCGAGCCAAAGTAGCAAGTCGACTTTTGGCCTAGATGGGCAGCACCACACGATATTGGTCGTAGACGATGGATCGGTTAATAGAGAAACAGCCGCGGGGCTCCTTCAAAATGATGGCTTTAAGGTCGAGTTCGCCATGAATGGCGAAGAAGCCTTTCAGCGGTTTCGTGAGAGCAGTTACGATCTGATCCTGATGGACTGTTCGATGCCCAAAGTCGACGGCTTTGAAGCAACCCAACTCATTCGCACTTACGAACAGGTCCATGCCCGGCCCTCCGTCCCAATCGTCGCCATGACAGCACACGACTGGTCTGTCGTACAAGATCGATGTGAGGCGGCTGGCATGGATGACTACCTTAATAAGCCATATACACCGGCTCAACTTCGATCGGTTATTGCGGGCTGGTTAAAAATTGAGCCGCAAATACGACATCAGCCCTCTGAGGACATCGATAACGTTAAATCCGTTTACAACAAAAAAACCGCAGAGGCGTACGAATTTGACGAGCAAGTGCTCGTCAACATCCAATCTGCAGCACCCGCTCTGGGAAATTCGTTGGTGGAAAGGTTGATCGCGGCCTACTTTGAAGAGGTTTCGCTACGCATTGACGCAATAGAATCGGCCATCAAACAACAAGACCTGATTCTGCTAACGAAGACTGCCCACGCCCTGTCCTCCGGCGCTGCGAACCTAGGACTGCTCAAACTCAAAAATTGGTGCAAGACGGTCGAACGAGAACGAAAGATGATCACCAAATTGCAACATGACGAACTCCATACATGCATCGAGTCTGCAAAAAATTACCTGCAACTTTACTTGAAGCAAATGAAACAATAGGAGCATAGCGTCATCGGTTGAAATTTGTTTCCGGCGCATACCGCGCAAACGCGAGCGCAACACCCACCAATAACGCACTGGAAAAGAACAGTGGCAATGAAAATCAATACTGATCGGCCAAAAATCCAAGCATAATGGGGGCCAACGACATAACACAGGTCGGCAAGCGTTCGGTCAGTGCTCATCGCTGCCGCTCCATGCGCTTTAGATGATATGTCGGCGGCATAAGCTGAGGGAGCAGTTCCTGAAACAGAGCTTGCAACACCCCATATCACCGTTGCAACTAAAAACCAGCCAAAGTTTGGCGCGAAAGAAAAGACAATAAAGGCGACTGCAACGGCTAATGTCGCTGGAACTATCACGGGTTTTCGACCGATTCGGTTGACTATTATACCCGCAGGTTAAGTAACCAATAGACCTGCGACATTTCTGACATCCATGCAAAATCCAATCTGTGATGCTTCAAGATTCAATCGAGTTGCTCCGACAATTGGAAATATCGCAAATAGCCCTCCGTTTCGTCCCACAGCGTTTATAAACCCAATACTACTGACAAACCGAAAACCAATTGGCTTCAACACCGCTTTCAGTTGTTTCACATACGGCAGCGCATCACCACAGCCAGCGCTTGCAGCCTGCGCCAATTGACGGGTCTCTGGCACACCAAACCAACCGACAATCGTAGCATCCGCTTGCTATCCGATAGCCTGCAAATGGCACAGCAAGCCCATAGGTTTCAGCAAGATAACCTCCTGGTAGCGGACCAATACCAACGGCAAACAGAAAGACGCATTGATAGTCGGCCATCACTCGACCTCGCCTCGCGACTGTTGTGATATCGGAGAGAATGATCAGCCCGGCAGTCATTGTAAGAACGGCGCCAAAGCCAAGCTGGTTGACACCTATCAACAGACATATCCATATCAAGACCCTTCCTTCAATAACAAATGGCTCAGCAACAGATTGATCATTTGAATTTTCAGTCATATTGCTAGCGACGAATCATGAGGTCCAAATTTATAGGATTAAGATTTATAGAATCGTGACTTACAGGGTACGAGTTTCAGAATGGAATATCGTCGTAGTCATCATCAATAGGTGGTGCCGGCGGTGGTGCGGATAACGGCGAAGACATGTTGTCATCGTAGCCTGCTCCATTGCCCTGTGAATGACCTTGCGAATTGTCCTGCGAGCTCGCCGAACCACCTGAAGGTGATGATATCCGCCAGGCTTGCAAACTGGTAAAGCACTTTTCGTTTTGACCGTTACCAGACCATAATCTACCAGAAAGGTTGAACTGCGCCTGAACCTCATCACCAACAGCATAATCGTCCATCATTGCGCACTTGTCTTTAATCAGTTCTAGTGCAACGTAATTAGGATAGCGTGGATTCTCGTCCTCGCCTGTCAGTTTGACGACGAACTCGCGTTTAGTAAAACCATTATTTCCAAACTCAGCGGTATCGCCAATAGAATGGACAACCCCCTGAACCTCATAACTTTTAGACATGCTGTGACACTCTCCTGAAAAAAAAGTCTAACTCTCGTGGCTGATCAGCCGTTCGATAGACGAAAAGTAAATTATCCCAGAATAAAAAATACCTGTCTGCAAAAAAATACCTGTCTGCCACGTTTCATCTATTTCGCACATACCTTCTAGGCATATCTCTCATATTGAGACACTGGGCGATATTAATGCGGGTAAAACCTAGTGAACGATAATGACTTTCGAGTTATTGAGATAGCCTGATCAAGGCAGACGCCAATTAACCGATGATTGCTGCAGGAAAGCCCGTCCCATTTTGGTATGAGAATATTATCTAGCGGGAGTTCGATAAATTGGGATTGAACGAGCGATCAAAATAATCGTGATCGTCGCCGAATCCAACATTGGTTAATAGACCTCGCGTACTCATTCAAGGCTTCACCCGATCCCATTGCCCTTTGCCAAGTTTTTGCCAGCGGAATATAGTCCGAAAACCAGTGAGTTATATTGGTATGGTTGTTCTGCAAGCTTCGAGTAACATCGTACTGAATTCCCCTACGCATATGTCCCTGTTCTATAGCTGTCCACCGAATAAGATTGACGTAATCATAAAGTAAAGTCTTACTGAAAGGTGTCGTCTTAGACGTTGATTTATTGATCGCCCAGATGGGTTCCTGTTCACTTTGATATTTACAACGGCGCTGTATCGACGTGAAATCACTATCTTCAATGTCATCAGCAACATTTGCTCTGACGGGATTCAAGTCTACATAAACCATACAAGCTAGAACTGCGGCTTCGCCTAGCAGTGCCTGAGATTGAAACCGTCCCTCCCAGAACCGACCCTTACAAAGGTCTTCCTTGTTGGCAAGTCGCGCTAAGGGTTCGTTGATAAAACGCATAAACCAAGACAGAGAAGCTAGTCGGATGCGAATCTCTCCCAATCTGGATGCGCTATTGAGTAATGCTGCTCTACGAACTGACTCAACATCTGCTACATGTTTGTATACCTTCCGCCCAGGGCATAGTTTCAGCCATCGATCAGCGACCTCTTCGTCCGAAAGGTCGACCGACTCCATTCTCAACACAATATGATAATGATTGCTCATTACGGCATAGGCGTAGACTGAGACCGCGAAAATATCACTCAGTTCTAATATGCGCTTCTCCAGCCAATCCCTTCGATGAGAAAAATCTTTGCCCGTGCTTTCATCTGTGCCACAAAGAAAGGCTCGACGAACACAACGCGAACAAACGTGATAGGTTCCGCCGTCATGATCAATTAAATGGCTTCGGGGATAATTCATGCTTCATTTTAACGAAGGCGTTAAAAAATAATGTAGGAGATTGACCCGTAACACTGTGAGAGTTGAAAGGAACTTGGCTGCCTTGGTTTTTTTTGGTTTTTTGTTGGTTTTTCTATCCTGAACAGTAGAGGTGTGTTGCCCGAATTCTATGAATCATCTAATCTCGATCGAATCATGCGTCACTTATTTGACCTGTTTATGACAAAGACACAGCTTTCCAAATATTATACATGGGAGCATGTTTCGTCAGGAATACTCAGCGATGGCTACCGTTTTTTTATCTATTACATCGGGTTGGGTGCCAATATATGGCGATCTGGAACGAACACTCAATTGGCTGATCGAGTTGAGATTAGTAACCAGGGTAAAACGGAGGCAGATCTCACGCCTGAAGAGTTACGACAACGCATGTGGTGGCGCAAAGCCATTGCCAACTTCAGAACCACATTTAAAGATTTTGAAACTTATCAACACTTGGCGTCACTGCCTGATAACGAAGGTGAGATGGACGACTGGGTTGAATTACCTCCGCATCTAAAGCAATAGGACTCTGATCTAGGGCACCCACTCCAAAGCTGGCTGAATTATCAAACAAGTGTTGCTGATAGTGAATTCAGTTTCGCCACATAAAGGATCAATGATAGGACGGAAGGAAGCTACCATGAACTGAGTTTCATCACGTAAACTCATGATCTCATGGCATAGCTTTACGTTACTGTTAACTCTGCCGGTAATGGTCTATGCAGGCATTCAAGATACGATTCGAGAACGTTTGGTTTTGAGTATTTCTCGCTAAATTGATCGCACCCGTCATCGTCGCCAAAAACAGAATGGATTCATCAATACAATTTTCGTCATCCAACGCGATGTCGTTAATAGTCTGTTCGATGGTATCTGAGTAGCGTAGTCTAAATGAATCATTGGCTTTACCAATTTCCGATGCCAATGCGGCAATCGCACAGCCAAACTCTTTTTGGTCGCGGTGGGTTTTGCTCAAGTAAGATTCTGCCATTTGTGACAGTCGTCCCTCAAAACTTTCGTTTTTGATGCCTGCAACCCACTTCGTTTGCCGGGATTCAATAGCTTGTGCGAAAGCAGCTTCGGTCAAAGCTTCTTTGTTGTCGAAGTGAGCATAAAAAGCACCATGCGTCAGTCCTGCATCCTTCATAACGTCTTGAATGGAGGTACCTTTCAAGCCATCCTTGGTCAGGCGCTTGCTAGCAGCGCTCACTATCTTGTGCAGTGAAATAGCTTTTTGTTCCGCTCGAAGGCTCATCTGTTTCCGCTTGGTTGTTTGAATTGAACTCTCTCGCACACGCTAGCGGTAGTTATTCACCACCGCTATTACGGCGGCCGCACCTAGTTACTGATGCGCTCCAGTGGCGGCATACCCAGCGCTTCACGATAAGTGTTGTGGTAGTGGTGCAGCGCCGGTTCATTTCGCCCGAAAGTCAAATGCTCCAGCGCACCAGAGAGTGCACCACGGTGACTGCTAGCAGCGACAACATAATCTTCCTTATCGATAACGTCACCAAAGTTACGCGTGCGATTTTCAATGTCTGCGAAACGCCCTGCGAATTCCGGCACGTCGCGCATCTGCTCAACCATCGGGTCCAGATAAAAAGACACTTCTGAATAGCTATCGTTCGGGTTCTCACCTCTAGGGTAGACGCGAACGAGGATCGGTCCACCACCTCCAAAAATCAGCTGAACGTTAGGAAACAAGTAGTACACAGGTATCGCGGCGTTCAGCACATTCCAATCGGCTTCTGGTTGCTCTCGCAGGTTATCGATGTTCCTTAGGCAAAGGGCCATACGATGGTTACGTTTATAGGTATCGTACATCTGCACGTTGCCATAAAGGTTTTGAGCCAGGGTGTCTTTGTGCAGGACTTCAAAGTGGTAGGTCTCACCAAAGGTATCGATGGCCAGCTTCCAATTCATTTTATGATCAAATGTTGTGTTATCCAGGTACGTATTTTTGTCAATGCCCCAGGCTGCAAGCTCTGGGCCGAGGTCACCTAAAAGGTCATCGATATCCATGGTTCCTGCTGGATTGGGATGCACAAAAAGGATGCCATGCTTCTCCTCGACTGGTAGTTCAACCAGTCCGTGACAGCTCTTATCTACCGGTCCAAACTGATGCTCACGAGGGACCGAAACCAGATCGCCTTTAGGGCTGTATGACCAGGCATGAAAGGGGCATGAAAAAACGTTCTTTTTGCCTCGGGGATCGTTTTCAACAATGGTACCGCGATGTCGGCACACGTTCAGGAAAGCGTGAAACTGGCCATCGTGATCTCGAGTACAAAGAATGGGTTTACCAATATCGTTACTGGTGAAAAACGAGCCGTTTTCTGGCAGATCAGGCGTCAAGCCCATTACTTGTGGATATTCTTGGAAAAAGTTCTGCCATTCTTTGGTGCCGACCTCGAAACTTGTGTAGCTGCTGACGGGGTTACGCACCTGACCACCGGCGTCCACGTTGGTGCCATTGTCTAAATGATCCATCAAGCCGCGAATAACTCTGATCTGTTCCTGCTTTTCCATACCGTGCCCCAGTCTGTTTGTCATCTGAACTCAGACTCATATGATAGATATCATATGAGTAACAGGGAACAGATCATTTCAGATTATCACCATCATATCAAACCAAGATTTGATCTGACCCTTTACTCCGACCTCAGAATTCTTAAACTGGACGGCGTATCTCAAACCCTTAACTAAAATAATTTTAGGTACCCCCCTGGAGCACTAGAAATGCAAGCAACAAAAGAAGCGGAAAATAGTAATGGCGAGAATAATCCAGGAGATTCAGAAAATGAAAACGTAGCAAAGAAAAAACCAAGCGCCATAGGAAAGATTGTTTTTCTGCTTTTGACAGCGCTCTGCTTTGCTTATCTGTACTACAGGCTAAATGGCGCAGCGGGTAGAGAAGGTCTGACGCTGGTGGCATACATGTCTCAGGTATTCGCCACAGTTAACTGGGTGCCCTGGCTTTTTCTCATGGTCGGTTATTCACTGTTCTATTTTGCAATCGATACGCTTGTTGTGACGAGAGCCTTAAATTGGTTCATCTCAGATATCAAATACAAAGACATCATGCCAATTCGCGCCAGCGCCTATATCATTTCCATATTCAATGAGCAGGTCGGCAAAGGTGCAATGGCCTATTATTTGAACAAACGCCATCAGATTCCTGGCTGGGAAGTCGGGTCTGTTATGTTGTTCATCATGTTCTGCGAAGTGTATTACTTACTTGTATGGGCCACAATTGGCTATGCCGTGGGCGGTAGCGCCCTGCCCGACGTATTTGGCTTGGTGCCCTATATCGCTCTCGCTGCAACAATATTACTAGTCATATGGGTCGCCTATTTCCGGGGCGCTATTCTGCCGGATAACAAATTCCGCAACCGACCCGTTTTGCATGCTTTTCGTATGGCGAAACCCTGGCACTACGGCGCGTTTTTCCTACTGCGCTCTCCCGCACTAATTGGCGCTATCGTCGTATATACAATTGCACTTAATTTGTTCGGGGTGGAGGTTTCTCTGCTTACTTTGATGCCAATTTTGCCCGTAATATTTTTTGCTGCAGCCGTTCCGACGCCTATGCGCGCAGCTGCGATCACATTTTGGGTTATTCTATTTCCAGAGAACGAAGGCCAGATGGCTGCCTTTGGTTTCGTCCAGCATAATTTTTTCATCCTATTTAATGCCGCTATTGGCCTTGTTTTTTGGCGTAGAGCGCAACAGGATTTATTCGGAAAATAAACAGATAGAACAGCGTAGAAATAGGCCAACCCTACCCAGCCGCAGTATTGATCAAGAACTCTACGGCGAGTACTGTGAACATCTAGTTGATTACTAATCTGTAGAGGCATAATCATGGCGTGGAATGGCAAGGACGAAAGTCTTGAGAATATAAAGGAGCGCGGGTTCGAATTACAAGTTGGCGGCCGCAAGGTACCAGGCGTTTACTGGACACCCAGAGGCTCTAAAGCGCAAAGGCTAGTACTACTCGGTCATGGTGGAACGACACACAAAAAGACAGAATACATCATGGTAATTGCTGGACTACTTGCTAGCAAAGGTATTGCTTCCATGGCGATCGATGGTCCTGGTCACGGTGACAGAACGACAGAAGATCTCGCAGCGAGCCCCGAAAAATTTGACCAGGCATGGACCGAAGGTGGTGGTCACGACGGCATGCTTGAAGATTGGAAAGCGGCTCTCAATTTTATCGAAGCGGAAGAAAGTGCAAGGCCGACTGGCTGGTGGGGTTTGTCCATGGGAACGATGATGGGCTTGCCTGTCACCGCTTCTGACGACCGAATCAAGGCTGCGCTACTTGGGCTCATGGGTAGCTGGGGTCCTAACAGCGATGAACTATTGGCACTTGCGCCGCAGATTTCATGTCCAGTTCGGTTCCTTGTGCAATGGGATGATGAAATTGTACCCAGAGATGCCTGCATTGAATTATTCACAGCGATCGGCTCTGTTGATAAAACATTGCATGGCAATCCTGGGTTTCACTCCGCAATACCCCAGCCAGAATTTATCGACTCCGTAAATTTCCTCGATGAAAAACTAGCCTGATAAAAAAATTGTCCTAGAAGCCCACTGAACCGACGGAGAGTGAAAACTTGAATTTAGAGCTAATTCAACTCCATGTGAACAGTAACCAATCCATGTCAGAGGTAATCAAACATGTGCTGGAGACTAACGGACATATCGATGTGCTGGTCAACAACGCAGGTATCGCGTCGGCGCACCGTTAGAATTAGCGGAAGAAGCTGGTCTCCTCGATTCCGGTGAACTCTATCCACAGCGCATCTAAATTTGCATTGGAAGCCACCAGCCAAGTACTTGCTGGCGAGGTTGCTCAATTCAACGTGCGTGTCGTTTGTGTCCAGCCTGGTGTGGTACTCACACCAATTTTTGAAAAGGCGCCTGTAGTCGACGAGGCGCTATTATCCTCACCATTTCCCTCTCATCGACAGCTTCGTCGCATCGGCAAAATATTTGAAAGTGGCCTGCAAAAACCAGCATATCCAGAGGACGTTGCTGAAACCGTTTACCATACGCAAACGCCTGATGACTTTAAACAAGAATACTTGGTAGGAAAAGATGCTGAAGCTCTCGGTGGTATGGCGGCGAGTGAGTCTAAACATCTGCGTTGAACACCAAAGATGAGTATTTCGCTGAGCTAAGGAAAAGAGGATACCCAATAGGCTAACCGCATTCAGTAAGAAGTGTGAGGTAAGAGCTCCAAAACAATTCAGGAACAATTTCTAAAAGAAGGGACTTAGCGACCTGGCAGGGCCACGCTCAGTTCGTTTGCAAGGAAGTCGTAAACTCGACGAATACGGCGGTTTGTTCTTAATTCCTGATGACACACTAACCAAATCGGTACGCGCAGAACCGGGCCCAGATGCTCGAACGCACAGCACAGATCTGGATCTTCATTCGCCATATCTTCAGGCAAAAAGATCAAACCAAGGCCTTGTTTGCATAACCCAATTTGCATGGGTTGAAATGAGGTCACTATTTGAAAATTCTGTTTCGAAAGCTGCCACCCCTGCTGATTTAGTAAATCAGAGATCTGATTACTCCGGTCGAATCCAATAATTTGAACATCTGACAATACTGAAGAATTAGAAGTTTGCTTGAGCCCTGCCAGATAATCATGGGTGCCATAGAGCCAAATAATCTCTTCGCCGAGCTTTCTGGCTATCAAATCGTTCTGAGTTGGGCGAAAACTTCTGATTGCTATGTCAGCCTCCCTACGCTTTAGGTCACTGGAAGCATTTGTCACCACTACTTCAATTTCGATTCCAGGTTCCTCCCGACGTAATTTGGCGATAATTTTCGGCAACCGAAAAACCGCATCTAACTCGCTCGTTGAAACAACCACAGTGCCTTCAATCTCTTGAGTCTGCCCTGTCGCTGCTAGCGAAAAGTGCGATGCAGCGTCACCCATGGATTTAGCATATTCCAATAGCCCCAAACCACTGTCGGTCAAAACCAGGCGCTGCCCCACGCGCTCAAACAGCCTGACGCGCAACTCTGCCTCAAGCGCAGCAACTTGACGACTCAGCGTCGGTTGGGTGAGCCCCAAAGCAAGTGCTGCACCAGACAAGGTGCCCTCTTCAGCGGTAACCAAAAAAGCACGGGCATGGTTCCAGTCGAACGTTACCGAGTTCCAGTTCATACGTGTACGCATAGTTAGTATAGAATATTCGCCAATTTACCCTCGATAAACGCATATGTATAGTCGCTTCAAATCGTTGGGAATTAGGAGAACAGGATTATGAGCACTCTCGTTGTAGGCGCTAGTGGCGCAACAGGTAAACTATTGGTAGAACAACTTGTGATGAAGGGCGAGGAAGTTAAGATTATCGTTCGCTCAATCGAAGGCTTACCGAAAAAATTGCGTGAGCATGGGCGAATCTCTATCACAGAGGCAAGTTTGCTTGAGATGTCAGATGACGAATTGTTAACGCAGGTCAAGGGGTGCCAAGCTGTGGTCTCATGCCTTGGCCATAATCTGAGTTTCAAAGGTATGTTTGGACAACCGCGTCAACTGGTAACCCATGGACTTCAACGCATATGTCGGGCGATTGAACTAACGAACCCTACCAACCCCGTTAAATACATCCTCATGAACACCACGGGGAATCAGAATAAACATGCGGGAGAGAAGGTGTCACTAGCACAATCTCTCATAGTGGGACTGATTAGACATTTACTGCCTCCACACGCTGACAATGAGATAGCCGCGAGCTTTTTACAATCAAACTTTGGTCATGATAACAAAATGATCCAATGGACTGCTGTTCGCCCCGACAGCCTTATTGATGAAGATTCGGTCACACCCTACAGCACGCTCGCCTCGCCCACCCGCAGTGCTATTTTTGATGCCGGAAAAACCAGCCGCATCAACGTAGCAAACTTTATATCGGAGCTTGTTCTGAATGAAACCATCTGGCGGGCGTGGAAATCAAAGATGCCCGTTATCTACAACGACATTGACTCAGCAGACTGAGTTTAGGCTTATTCAAACTGAGGAAGAAATGGAACGTGGGGGATAGAACATGGGTGGCACGAACTTTTGCGGCACGAACTTTTGCGAACTTTGGGATCAAATGATAAATGGCCTATGTGTTACTTATCGGGCACACTCCATCTGCTCATAAAAAGGGACTAGCTCAAACCGGTAATGAATCTACTACACATCTCAGACATGCATTTTGGCCCCCGTCATTGGCACGGAAATAACGAATTATTATTAGAGAAATTGAATAGTTATTGCGCTGATATCGTCATAAATACTGGTGACAATACGACAGATTCTCTCGAAAATGAGTTTGAAGCTGCGGGTAATTTTTTGAAGTCAATCAATTGTCAGCACATCGTCTCGATTGCTGGAAATCATGACAAGCGGAATATGCGCAGCGGCGAGTATTTTCGTCAATATATCGATAACGTAGAAACCATCAAGCCTCTAAACCCAAACAATTGCGGAAAGAAGCGCATATTTCTTGACGACTATGTTACCGGCATAAACGATCATTTTACTGATATCAACTTTCTAAAAAACATCCGAATTGGCGGTTTATCAGTTCTGGTCGTTTGCATTGATTCAAGCGAACTCTATGAAGACAATGGTTCGATAGATGAAGAAATGTTACGCACTGTTTCACACGCCATTAGAGAAGCGAGTTACGATCAAATAATTCTTCTGAATCACTATTCCATCATCGATACAGATTTTGATCCTCTTTTCAATTCTAGAGCCCTGATCAAATTCATGACGGACCACAAGATAGAACATATTTTTTGCGGCCATTCTCATCAATTGTCAATCGTGCGATCTGCTGACCTATATCACAAACACTCATTCACGCAATATAAGAATGGGTCACTAACAAGCGCCAACACTCCCTACGACACCAATATGTTTATGTACTATAAAAACTTTGGCACTGAACAAATGCAGATCCATATCGTTAGAATAGCCATTGAAAATCAAAAATTGGAATTTTCAGAAGAAATAATCGCTGCCAACTAGAGTTAAAAAAACATGGCCAACTTAAGCACGCCAAAGCTACGATGGGAAATGCAAACTGTCATCAGCATGTGCCTGGGTTACGGCATGCTTATGCTTTGCAGAACGGTAGTCGGTGTCGCCGGACCTTCAATGTTGGCCGACCCTAATCTCAACCTTGATATCGCAACTTTTGGCGCTATTCTTGGCTGGGGTACGGCTGGCAACTTAACGGGCAAACTCACAACCGGCGTGTTAGCAGACAAACTTGGTGGTAGTAAGGTTTTTATCTGGGCTGTTGGACTCGCAGCAATTACTACGTTCATATTTGGCACCTTATCAAGCAACATTGCTTTCTTTGCACTGTATTTTCTCACCGTATTAGCCAAGTCTGCCGGTTGGCCATCAATGGCAAACATAATTCGCGTTTGTTTTGTTCAAGCCAAGCATGGTCGTGTTTGGGGCCTTATTGCAACCAGTTCACGGGTAAGTTCTGTTGCAACAACACTGCTGGTTAGCAGCTTACTGCTAATAATGTCTTGGCGAGGCTTGTTCTTTATGGCAGGCGCGATTGCGCTTGTGAGTGCATTTATTTTACCCCGGTACTTGAGAAGCGCCTGGCAAAGCGTAGAAAAAATCGCCGCGGATGTGGAAGATTCAACAGAAAAAATATCTGCTTGGTCGAAAGATCATCCACTCAGTGAAGTTGACACGCGCGCAGCAATGCTAATTTTCATAAGAAACCCCAGGTTCTGGCTGATCAGTCTTGGTGTTTCTTCACTGGCTGTTCTATTCGAATTCCAAGTCTTTATACCTATTTATCTCAGCGAAACTTTTGCGTTAATGCCTGCAAAAGCAGGCATGGCCTCTGCGGCATTTCCCATGGGATGTCTTGTTGCGGTTTTCAGTGGCGGCTTCATCTACGACAAACTCTCCAAAAAGCACATTGTCTATACAATGAGCTTCACTTTGGTCGGCGCTGTTATTTGCCTTCTTTGCCTAAGGCTTCTCGGCTCGTACGAACTTGGTTCCACACTAGAGTTATCGCTCACAATCGCTCTGATTTTTGCATTTGGGTTTGCGATTTCTCCTGCGTATTACATTCCGATGAGTGTCTTCTCCATCGGCTTCGGCGGCAAACACTGCGGTTTGCTGGTTGGATTAATCGATGCATTTGCCTACTTTGGCGCCATGATGTTCGACTTCATTGGTGCCGAAGTCGCAAACAAAGCAGGTGGCTGGCAAGATTTCATTCTTATACTGATTGTCACCTCTATCCTGGCGACGATCATTATGACAACCTTTCTCTATCTCGATTATCGAGACTCGAAACGTGAGTTGGCTTGCGGCCTACCTGTCTAAGTCAGTTGATACAATTTCAGGGTCAGATATATGTCGAGTAATCAGACTCGCAAAGGCAGAACGTCCGACACCAAAACTCACCAGATCTTCTTTAGCGAAGCGCGCGGCTTCGTCTGAAATAGGCTTGGGGTTGCGCACTTTCATGTGAACTTCCGCGACCCGTTCCATCAAGACGAAACTTCCAACTGCTTCTGCGACGCTATCACCACCGGTTAACAAGCCATGATTCCTAAGAATTATCGCTCTGTTATGACCCAATGCTTCAGCTATTCGGCGGCCGGCAGCCAAGCTTTGAACTTGTACTTCTTCATCTTTCCATAGGGCATGATCTTCAAAGAAGATACAGGATTCTTGCGAAATCGGCTCTAGAAGTCTTGCCTCTGCTGAGAAAGGAGTACCCCAACCAGTGTGGACATGGACGGCACTAACGAGGTCTTTTCGTGCATCAAGAATAGGCTGATGAATATAGTAGCCAGCAATATTGACGAAGCCCTCACCCTCAACCAGCTTCCCATCAGGTCCAACTAAAACAAGATCAGAGACCATCGCCTTGTGATAAGACACGCCATAGCTGAGCATCCAAAAGCAGTCAGTACGCTCAGGATCACGCGCACTGATATGCCCATCCCCTAAGTCACCCCATTTTTGAGCCGCAAGCAGTCGGTAACCAAGGGCGCAGTCTCGTTTCCTGCGCGCTCGAACCTGCTCGACGGTGAATTTTGGCTTGCCTATTTCTAGCTCAATTGCTTCTGACACGGTCACTCCTGATATGTTGGCTGCTTACTTTAGTGTTTCACAGGGTGTTGACCATTTGCAAGATGATCCCTTTAGAGTCTATCAAGTATGAGACCGAACATGAAAACCTCTGCCACTGCCGCCTTTATCTTTTGTCACAGACCGGCAGCGTTTACAATACATGTATGTCAAAACCTCTAATCCTCCCTGCTTCCACATCATTGCCATGCTTTTTTTAAAAAAACAGGTAAGCCGCGTGCTAGTTGTTTGCTCTCTATCTTTATTCTATCCAGCCTCACAGGCAGGTAATGCTTCGGACTTTGACGACTATAGTCCCGATGTTGCGACTCTCCTTGGGGAATATCACGCCGAATCAGATAATCTTGGCAGCATGCTGCCCTCTATCCTCTCCTATCAAGGGGGCAACACGGCCGAAACTCTGATAGATTTTGAGCGCGGACTCATCACCATCAACGGGGCCAACGCTAAAGAAATCAAGCAAGCTGCAGTTGAAATTCTACTGACACAAATTGACCCTGGTGTTATCGATGCCCGCACAGCGAGCGATTTAGGCTTAATTAATTCAAAAACGAAGAAGCCCTTTTTTTACGAGCAGGTAATCGATCAAGACGGCCTGCCTATCGCATCAGTTTGGCGGGCGAATCGGTTCGTTGATCATTTGATGTCTCGCAACGGAGCGAACACACGTCTGGTGATCCCAATGACGGGCCAGCACAAAGCGATTGCCGGAGACAAATATATCGCTTTTGCGAAACTAGCAAGTGCTAGGCATAGGATTCCGATTCCGTTAATTATGGCTATCATCGAAACAGAGAGTGCGTTCAATCCTCTGGCTCGTTCTCGCTCCAATGCTCTCGGACTAATGCAAATCAAAGCAGACACCGCGGGTCGAGATTACTTCTCGATTATTAACGGTAATAACCACACCCCGTCCGCGACTTATCTCTACAACCCCGAAAATAATGTTGAAGTGGGTACCGGCTACCTGAGCATTTTAGCCGACCATTATCTTGCTGGCATCTACCATCCGCAAAAACTGCAGTACGCGATCATATCCAGTTATAACGGCGGATCAGGCAACCTTTTTAAAAGTCTAGCGAAGACTGGCGGAAGAAAATCCGCGATTGATCGTATTAATGCGATGACGGTTGAAGAATTCTACTGGTTTTTGACCAATCGACACATTCGACTAGAAACTAGGAATTACGTTAAAAAAGTCACTGCTCGCATGAAAAAGTATCCTGGCAGATAACACACAAGGTATATTCTAGGGTAAAGCAATTAAAAAGGCTGACTAAGCAAGCTAACCAGGACTGTTAGCGTGATCTGCCCTTTTAAATTGAAGCTAGCGCTAACCTTGCAAAGGAACACGACCAAATGACCAACGCGTACGATATGCCTCTAGATCAATTTGATTTCAGCTTAGCTGAGTTATTTCAAAATGACACCATCGGCGGCAACTTCAAGCGCTTGCGCGATGAGGCACCCGTCCACTACTGTAGTCAAAGCCGATTCGGTCCTTATTGGTCTATCACTCGCTATGCCGACATGATGACCGTGGACGCTAATCATAAGGTATTTTCATCTGACGCAGAAAATGGTGGTATTAGAATCAACGATTTCCCGAAAGGGTTGGAACGAAAAAACTTTATCAATATGGACCCACCCGAACAGGGCGTAAATCGTAAGGTTGTAAACACTATAGTGCGCCCTTTAAATCTCGTCAATTTTGAAACTATCATTCGCGATCAGATAACAGATATTCTCGACAATCTACCGCGAAGTGACACGATAGACTGGGGCGACGATATATCCATTGGGCTCACCACGCGCATGCTGGCAACGCTGTTTGATTTCCCCTTTGAAGATCGCAATTTACTGACTTGGTGGTCAGAAGTCGCATCAGCTGAATTGTTACCCTGAACAGAAATCGATACTGAAGAAAAGAGAATGAAGGCATTACAGGCCCACATACAGGTATGACCTTAACGAACCTCGCCGTTAATCTAGTACTCCACCACTCCACGAATATTCGAGAACAAATATGCGACATTTTAACATCACGATGATTTCTTCACTGATCCTGTTATTGGCTCTGTCAGTTAATGCTAAACCTATACCGGAGTCCCGCGCTGAAAAGGTCGGCATGTCAACAGAGCGGCTGACACGTGTCGCTGAAATGACACAGCGTTACGTGGATGAAGGCAAGATGGCAGGCATTGTCACAATGGTGGCACGGAAAGGTCGCATCGTGCACTTTGAAGCAGTTGGCAATAAAGGTGTCGACGACAAGCGTCCTCTTGAGAAGACTGATCTGTTCCGCATTTACTCAATGTCAAAACCGATTACAGCGGTTGCCTTGATGCAGCTTTACGAGCAGGGTAAATTCCATCTTAATGATCTAGTTACCAAATATGTACCTGAACTAAAGGATATGAAGGTTCGACAGGAAGACGGTACACTGGTTGACGTAGAATCAGAATTGACGATGCATCAGTTACTGACGCATACCACTGGCCTCGGGTATGGACTTGACCCTCGCAATGCAACCGAAAACCTCTACGCCCAAGCTGGACTATGGGAATCAAAGAACCTCGACGAACTTGCTCAAAAAATTGGCAAGCTGCCTTTACGATACCAACCTGGCGAGCAGTGGCACTATTCCATCGCAGTAGATATCACAGGTCTCGTTGTACAACGTTTAAGCGGAATGCCATTTGATAAATACCTACAGAAAAACATTTTCGCACCGCTTGCAATGGTAGATACATTCTTCGAAGTACCAACGGACAAACTGAACCGGTTCCTTCCTAATCATTATCTAGACCCTAAAACTGGCAAACTGACGACTATTGAAGATACCCCAGGCTCGGCAATGAGAGATTACCAAACTGTGTCATTGTTCTCTGGCGGTGGTGGGCTTGTGTCTTCTACGATGGATTACATGCGATTTTGCATCGCACTAAGAAACGGCGGTGTGCTCGACGGCAACAGAATTCTCGGTGAGAAAACGATTAAGTACATGACAACAAATCATCTGCCAGCCAATTTACAAGCCACAGGAACAGGTGAACAACCCACCGCCTCAGTCGATGCAAAAGGCCTCGGGTTTGGTCTGGGCTTCGCGGTCATACTTGACCCGGTGTTAACAGGCACAATGATCAGTACCGGTAGCTACTATTGGGGTGGTGCCGCAGGCACAGCATTCTGGATTGATCCGGAAGAGGACCTTGTCGTCGTTGCCATGATGCAACTAATGGGGTCCCCAAAACATTTTCGTCCAGACCTGCAGATAAGCACTTACCAAGCGATAACAGAGTCAAACCAATGAAAAAAAACGTACTTTTTATTACCGCGGATCAATGGCGAGGAGAATGTTTGAGCTCGCTTGGGCACAAAGTCAAGACGCCTAATCTAGACCAACTAGCGTCCGAAGGCGTGCAGTATACTCAGCACTTTGCTAACGCTGTTCCTTGCGGTCCGTCACGCGCAAGTTTGCATACAGGTATGTATCTGCAAAATCACAGATCAGGCACCAATGGTACGCCGTTAGATGCTCGGCATACTAATTGGGCAAAAGAAGTCAGGGCAAAGCGTTACGACCCAGTACTTTTTGGTTACACAGATACCGCCAATGACCCCAGGATGTTTGATCCAGCGGATCCCATTCTAGCAAGCTATGAAGGTCCCCTCCCGGGGATCAACCCTATAGGTATGATGGGCACTTATCCTGATGCCTGGGCAGATTGGCTAAGAGAAAAAAACTACGATATACCAGAACCAAATTACAAGCTCTACACAACCCGAACAGGCAGGGAATATGAAGACGGTGCCGCGCACCCTGCCCCGCTGGCCATCCCAGCAGAACATCACGACACATGGTTCATGACAGACCAGGTAATTGATTACATCGATGACTTCCAAACGGCACAATCCGAAGATTCATTTTGCATTCACCTGTCATTGCTCCGACCCCACCCACCATGGATCGCGCCAGCACCCTATAATAGCATGTACCCGCCAGAGTCATTGAACGACTTTATACGCGCTGAAAACAGTGATGTAGAATCAGAACAACATCCATTTTTGGCACATTATCTAAATCACCCTTATTACAGTGCACCGGCGAATCAAAAAAAATTACTTCGCCTAAAGTCTTCCTACTTTGGATTAATGTCGGAAGTGGACGCAAACCTAGGCCGCCTGTTTGAACATCTGAAACAGAACGGCTTATGGGAAAACACAATGATCATATTCACGTCTGATCATGGTGAACAGATGGGAGATCACTGGCTGCTAGCAAAACTGGGCTACTTTGATCAGTCCTTTCATATTCCGCTGATTATTCGTGACCCGAGCGAGAAGGCTGATAAAACTCGTGGTTCAAAAAAGGACAGATTTACAGAAAACATCGACATCATGCCAACACTGCTTGACTGGTTAGGAATCGAAATTCCAGTACAATGCGATGGCATGTCTCTGATCCCCTCTATCAGGACTGGAGAGTTCCCTAAAAACTGGCGCAACGAAGTTCATTGGGAATACGACTTCCGCAACATTCCCACCGGCGAAGCGCTTGAAGAAGAATTGCAGCTAACGCCTCATCAATGCACACTTAATGTAATTCGAGACAACAAATATAAATATGTACATTTCACGGGATTACCTCCGCTTTTTTTTGATTTGGGAAATGATCCTAGCGAACTGAAAAACCTGGCTAACCACCCTGACTACTTATCCAAGGTGCTGGAGTACGCTCAGAAGATGCTGTCCTGGCGCATGAATCACGACGAACAAACTTTGACTCATCTAGCGCTAACAGATGAAGGTATTGTCTCCAGGTCAAGCCAGCGGACTCAATGAACCAGAACTAACATAAAGAACGACGAGTTTATATTATTGTTAGATCAATGAATTAAAAAGTTGATACACCGCTTCATGAAGTTCAGCGGCTCGATAGGGCTTTCGAAGCAAAGAGCCATTGAGTGGCGCAGCTTCTGGTATTTGAGATTCAGGGTCATAGCCGGAGACGTAGAGGATTTTGATATCTGGAAATTCCACCCTAATAATCGCGCCCGCTGACCTACCATCCATAATTGGCGTCACTAGATCCAACACCACAAGCGAAATGCCCACGTCTGTTTGTCGTAAAAGGTTAAGCGCTTCTTCACCATTTGATGCAGGTAAAATCTGACATCCCACACTCTCGAGGGTCCTCGCTGCAAGCTCAAGTACGTCGTTATCATCATCAAAAAAAAATTTTGGTTACCCGTTTCTATAGGATTGATGGATTCCACTGCAAGGCTATTTAGAGACAGTGCTTCATCCGTCAGCGGCAGGTAAACCCGAAAGGTACTCCCTCGTCCTACTTTTGAGTAAGCTAAAATAAGGCCATCATGCAGCCGCAAAATACTCTAACAATTCGTAAGCACTAAACCTGTACCAGAGCCAATCGCTTTTGTCGTATAAAAAGGGTCGGAAATTCTAGCCAGAGACTCAGGATCAATCCCGCAGCCGTCATCCTTTATGCGCATACAGACGTAAGCATTACCTGTTAGCTCTGGGTAACGTGGCGGAATAGCATATCCGTATTCACTCTGTTCATAGTGATCCAGATAGATCCATTTTCCTCGATAGAATCACGCGCATTAAAACAGAGGTTCAATATGATGCTCTCGCGAACTCTCATAAAATCAGCATTGACTGGAGAATCATCGGGCAAGTCCTCTAAAACAAACTCCACATGAGCCAACATTACCTGCAATAAATTATTGAAATCATGAGAGATACCATCCGCCATTTGCCCAACCGCTTGCATCTTCTGCGCCTGCGATATTTGTAATTCCAGTCTCATCAATTCCGTAATATCACGACCAATCGCGGTAACTGTTTCAAGTTCATCATACTCGTCAACAACACCAGAGAAAGACCAAGCAAACCAACGCCAATCGCCATCAATTTTCTCTCTCATGCGATCATATTGAGACGAAAACGGATACTCGCGTAATTCTACTTGCGACTCATCAAATATTTGCCGATCTTCCTCGTGAATATCAGGCGCGAAACAGGAGCCGACTATTTGCTCACTGGATTTTCCGAACAATTCGCAATAATTTGGGCTGGCGTAATTAATTTCCATATCCGTCGAATAATGGACCACCAAATCTGACTGATTCTCTATTAAAAGACGGTAGCGAGCTTCACTTTCAAGTAAAAAGTTCTGGCGCGTCAGCAATGCTCGAATCGCCCAGGCGAGCAATAGTGTCAAACTGGCTCCAACAAGACTGAGTACCTCATCGAGGTTACCATTAAGACGATCTTCGTGGCTTGTTTTTGGCGCAAGGCGCAAACGCAAGGGTTTGTCCAAAATTTGGACTAACCGATTAACTTCAAAATTCCATTCGGCGCTCTGCTGCTGCTCAGCATTACTGTATACCAATCTGTTGTTTTCAGGTTCGATCAACTGGTAACGATATTGTTGATCAACTAGTTCGCCACGAAGACAAAATCCAGTTAGCGAATCAATCTTGAATACTGAGCTAATAAATCCGACAAATTGTTCATTGCCAGCGAAAAGTTGTTTGTAGGTCACAAAGCCACGACCTGATTGTAAAAGAGTGATGATATTCGTTCGTATCGTTTCTCTCCTCAACTTAGCTTCACTCAAAGCGCTTAGAACATACGGATTCGGATGATCGAATAGGTTCTTATCGAGTGCAAACTCATTTCCAATTTCTGGCGAGACAACCCTAATAACCCCATCCTGATCGACATAGTTGATGGCCTGTATTCCTGAATAGATATTCAAGATCGGGAGAGTCGCCGAAGACCAATTTTAAATGACGTCGTCTTAATCTCGCCAGCCGCGACTATAAATAGAATCAACAAGTGCCGTATGGTTTGCTACGCAAGATTCCAGCTGAAGTTGAATACGTTCCAAGGTCGAACTGGTTTCGAATCAAACCTGTCAGGATTCACTTTGATCGAGTATTACCCAGATTGTAAATACGAGCATCCAACCTAAAAGAAGAAAAATAATCGGAATCCAAGTCTGCCTCACAGTGAAGCGGCTAGGCACAGAAGATCAGCACGGTATTCGGCTACCCGCTTAGGTGCGCAACTCCTCAAACTAACTCCGAAAATCTTTCGTAGATTATTGACACTCTAATAACTGGATACCAGCGCACCTATTGGTGTCAGACCAGACTCTTTCCGCGCGCAATAAGCAGTAGAACAGCCAACCCGATAAGCCAGGGCACTGAGAACCCTAGCACCCAGTTCCAGCCATATTGGGTCAACAAATACCCTGAACCCAATGCTGCCATCGCCTGGAATGAGAAGATGAGAAAATCGTTGAAAGCTTGCACTTTAAACCGTTCTGCTGACGTGTAAGTTTTGGTGAGTAAAGTAGTACCGCCCAGAAATAGAAAGTTCCAGCCGATTCCCAACAGTACCAATGCAAGCCAATAGTGCATCAGGTGCTGCTCAATGTAGCCAATCACAAGACACGTGGCCATTAAGCACAATCCAACCAGCACAATTTTCATCGGTCCAAATTTATCAATTAGGAAACCACTAAATAGCGAGGGCAAGAACATCGCCATAATATGGCTTTGAATCACCCAGGTTGTATCATCGAGACTGAAATTATCCATTTCATGCATGCTCACGGGTGTTGCAGTCATCACCAGGCTCATTACGCCATAACCCACGACAGCTGCCCCAACAGCCACAAGAAAAGATAATTGGAGAATGATTTTAAAGAGATCCCGAGGCTTTTCATCGACTGCCTGAACTTCCAGTGGTTTATTTTCATAGAAACCAAGGCAAACAAATGCAACCAACATCATTGCACTCAAGCCTAAAAAAGAACCTGAAAATTCACCCCACGGCCCTTTATTGTGCAAACCCTGCGCAACGGCAGGTCCCATCCAGGCAGCGACAACACCCGCTAGCATCAAAATTGATAGCGACTTACCGACACGATCCGGCGCTGCTACCTCTGCGACCGCGAACCTATACTGCTGCACAAAAGCATTGTTGCCACCGATAATCATTGTGGCGATACAAAACAACCAAAAATGACTGACAGAAATTGCATAGGCAGCCAAAACACCGGCCAAAGATGCAAAAAGCGCTGACAGCATGAAGCCATACTTTCGACCAATTTTGCTCATTATCAGAGCAGCAGGAATTGTCGTTAAGGCAGTACCGATAATCATGAACGCTACCGGTAAGGTCGCAAGATCAGTACTCGGCGCTAATCGTGTTCCGACAATCCCACCCAGCAAAACGATGATAGGAGCTGCTGTTTGAGCAAATGCCTGAGCAAGACTTAAAACGGGAAGGGTTCGAGACATAGTAGTTCCGTGGCAATTAGAAAGGCACGTAAATCCAACTTAAAGTCATCAGCACTTGGATCTATCGAGGAAGAAAAACTATAACATGACTATTAGATAAATATTAATGCGTCTGCACCATTACATTGCATTGCTTCAGAGGGATTGTGCATTCAAACTGGCCCTTCAAACCGCTCATGATCTGGTGGATCATACTCGCTCACCGCATACAGAAAACTGAGGTTATATAGCCCTTAATGTTTAAACTATTTCAGTCTAACCAAATGAACCATCTCGTTGATGCCTTTTCGCTTCGCAGAGAAAGCAACCAATTAAGGCCCTTCAGTCAGGAGCTGGTGCTTGTTCAAAATCATGGAATGGGGCAATGGCTGAAACTTGAATTAGCACAACAGCATGGGATAGCCGCCAATATTAGTACCGAATTGCCTGGTACATTTATTACAGGCCTCTATCATCAATTTTTGAAATCGCCGATTGAAAAAGACTCTGGATATTCTAAGAATGTTTTGACTTGGCATATCATGAGCATTCTAAAGTCAGATAAAATTCGCGAGCAACTGCAAGAGCCCTTTCAACCACTACTGAATTATTTGATGGGTGAAGGTGATGCAGACCTCAGACTATTTCAACTCAGCCACCAACTAGCTGGATTGTATGAACAATACCTGATCTATCGACCAGAATGGATTTATGCCTGGGACAAAGGATCGCCAGGCCCTTTGATTTGCCAGCAACAACCTTGGCAGGCAATATTGTGGCAACGTATTGCCGCTAGAATGGATGAACGCCACCGAGCTGACCTTCATCTTGAATTATCAGATGTCCTTGGTGTTATCGAACCAGATAAATTGCCTACACGTATTTCACTATTTGGCTTCTCCAGCCTGCCACCGATGCATCTCGATACATTCAGAAGTCTGGCAAAAAAGACCCAAATAGATATCTATTTTTTAAACCCCTGCCAACACTACTGGGGCGATATCGTTTCTACTAAAGATATTGCCAGACGGTCTATTCGGGAGCTTATTGTCTCAGCTAACAACCTTACGGGGAAAATTAACACCGAGTTATCACCTGAGACCAACAACGACCCAGCCTTATCTGAAGAAGATTATCTGGAGGTCGGCAATCCTTTACTGTCATCAATGGGCAAGCAGGGTCGAGAGTTCTTCGAACTGCTCCTTGCAGAAGACAGTTTGATTGACGAAGCCTATTTCGAGCAAACCGAGTCCGCAACAATACTAGCCAGACTAAAAAATGACGTCTTAAATCTAGAATTTGGCGGTGTATTTGGCGTCGATCTAGAGCCAGAAAAACGACCTATTCAAGATAACGATCACTCTATCAAGTTTCATGTTTGCCACAGCAAAGCGCGAGAAGTCGAAGTATTGCTAGATCAGCTTTTGGATTGTTTCGCGAAAGACCCAAGTTTAAAACCAAACGAAATCATTGTGATGATGCCGGATGTTTCAGAATACATACCGCATATCCAGAACATATTCACCGACAAGTTTTACTATACCTTGGCAGATCAGCCATCAGCGGAATATGCTAGCATTACCAACCTGCAGCTGAACATACTCAACCTAACGCATTCGCGCTTAACGAGCGTTGAAGTCATTGATTTGCTTGAGCACCCAGCGATCTCTCGAAAATTCGAGCTTTCAGCGGAAGATCATACCGTCATCCGTCGCTGGATCGCTGCCGCAGCTATCAGGTGGGAAATAGACGGCGAAAGCAAACATGAAAATTGGCAAGTCCCTAACAATGCAGCAAACACATGGAAAACTGGTTTAGAAAGACTGCTGCAGGGAATTGCGATGGAAAGTGCTGCCGGCCTATGGCAAGAGAACCTAGCGGTAGATATCGATCCAGCTGAATCACGTTGTCTGGGCATCCTCACCCACTTTATTGCGCTCATAGAAAAGTATCGTCAACAATTCTCAAAATCTTGGCTCGCCACAGAGTGGCTCAACCTATTGAACGAGATGAATGAGGTGTTCTTTGATCCCACGGGGCCAGAACAACTCGCTGTTGGCGAGATCATTCGTGCTGCACAAGAATTAACCAATCATACCGTCATCGCCGATTATGATCAGCCGTTGTCGCCAAGACTGATGAATCATTGGTTGAAGTCTAAACTTACGCAACCGCCACAGGGCAACAGCTTTATCAATGGTGGAATAACGTTCGCGACAATGGTGCCCATGCGCAGCATCCCATTCAAAGTCGTTTGTTTATTGGGAATGAATGACCGCAGCTACCCCAGAGAAGATCGACCCTACGGTTTTGATCTAATGGCGGTGGATGGTTTAAAAAAAGGAGACAGGTCACGCAGAAACGATGATAGGTATCTATTTCTTGAAGCTGTTTTATCGGCTAATGATCGCCTACATATCAGCTACGAAGGCAAGGGAATCAAGGACAACAAAGACAAGCCACCCTCTGTACTCGTTGGTGAACTTATCGAATATCTTGGACACCTCTGCGATCACAATTTTGTGACTGAACATCCATTACAACCATATAGCCACAAATACTATTCCGATGAATACCCTGAACTTCAGAGTTATAACCGACAGTGGTACCTTGCACTTGCGCAAAGTCATCCGACTGTCGCCTTCATGAGTCAGCAGCTTGAATTACAAGATCAAGCAAAGCCAAACGATATTAACCAGCTTGTAAGTTTGCTCACAAACCCCGCTCAATATTTTTTCCAACAACGACTTGGTGTTCGTTTTAATGGCGAAGACGACGTACTACTCGAAACAGAATCTTTTGTTCAGGGCAATCTTGGCAAATATCAGCTAGCGGAAAACGCACTGGAAAAGTTGATCTCGGGTGAATCACTGCAAAGCTGGCTACAGGAACTCATCGCCTCCGGTGAGTTGATGAAGGGGCCTGCTGGCGAGTTTCAATTTAATGCAGCGGTGACCAAAGCAAAGGTAGTTTTTAACAATTTGCAACTCGACGGGGAATCAAAGGAATATAGTGGTTACATTAACTTTGATTCATTTGAACTCAGCGGCAGAATAACCAACGGCTATGGCGATGAAATCTGGAACTACAGAACCGGTCAATTACGCAAACGACAGTTACTAAAGGCATGGGTCGAACATCTATTCACTAGTGCACTTGGACACCAGATACCGACACGCCTAGTTGCAACAAAACAAGGTAAAGACGTTAAGGTTGCAAACTCAACGCTAACACCTATAACACCATCTGTTGCTCACGATTATCTGAGGCAAATAACTGACCTACACCAAATAGCCTTAAATCATCCCCTACCTTTTCTACCCGAACTTAGCGCGCAATGGTTTGAATCGACAAAAAAAGGTGAGTCCGAAACCATTAGAGAGAAAAAGATAATGGAGTCGTGGAATCAAGATCGAGCGGGTATTGAAAGCACTAACCCTTACTACAATCGCTTATTTAATTTTCCGGCCGACCTTAACTATGAATTTAAACATCTAGCGCTACAAATATACACGCCTCTGATGGATAGCTGGGTAGCAGAAAAATGAATGAACTAGATGCAGCAACTTTTCCACTGTCCGGGCATAAAGTTATTGAAGCCAGCGCGGGTACTGGCAAAACTTATACCATTACAAATCTGTATCTGCGCTTACTCCTCGGTGAGAGCGAAACTCACCAAAGGCCCCTCAGGGTCAACGAAATATTGGTACTGACATTCACCAACGCGGCAACGGATGAGTTAAGGCATAGGATCAGACAACGGATAATTGCTGCTCGCGAATTGTTCAAACAACCCGGTGTCAACACGTCTGACCCATTCTTGTCGGAGCTTCGAAATAACAGCAAGCATCTCGCAACAGATGCAAAAATTCTAACCGCAGCCATCCAACTCATGGACGAAGCTGCGATCTACACTATTCATGGATTTTGCGCCCGTGTCCTGAACGAACAACCCTTTGAGACCGGCACGCTGTTTGATCAGCAACAGGATGCCGACACTAACCAACTACTAAGACTGGCGAGCGAAGATTTCTTTCGAAGTTATATCCAAACATTGACCGGCTCGGCCATCGAAGTCGCGATAGAACTCTGGCCGAACCCAGAAGTACTGTCGAAGAAAATCAAACCATTGATTGGTAGACCAGACATTACCCTAGTACCAGCATTTTCTAATATCGAGGAAAAACTCAATGCGCTGGAACAGGAAATTGAGTACGTTAAGCAAACCTGGATCAGCGAGGAAATTGCACCGCTGTTAGAAAGCTGCGGCATCAATCGCACGCGAAAAACTTACACTAGAATAGCTGCGATGACCGAGTTCTGTAAAGGACAGAGCCTTGTAACCGACCTCTGGGAGAATTTCACAGTCGCGATGATTACGAAAAACCTGACTAAAGCTGGCACTTATCCCGACCATGCAGTCTTCTCGCAGTTCACCAAGATATCAGAATCACTACATCTGTTTGAACAAATCAAAACAAATTTGTGGCATCAAGCCGCTCGATGGATTGACGATCGAATTATCCACTTCAAAGAAGACCTCGGCAGTTTGACCCAGGATGATCTACTCTCAAAAGTTGATCAAGCTATCAGCCATGCAGATACCGCGTCAGCAAAAGACCCTGAAACTGGCGCGGCAATTCAGGCTAACCTGGCACAGTCACTTGCGAAGCGCTGGCCCGTTGCCATGGTTGATGAATTTCAGGATACCGACGGCGCCCAGTATCGAATATTTAGCAATATCTATGTTGACCAGACGTCTTCTAGTTTATTCATGATAGGAGACCCCAAGCAGGCGATTTACCAGTTTCGCGGTGCAGACATCTACACCTATATTAATGCCAAAAGGCAGGTAAACCCTGCGAGAGACTTATATTCTCTTGGCACTAATTGGCGCTCTTCACCCCAACTAATCAAAGCCGTCAACTATTTGTTCGACAAACCTGAAGTCTTTTCCAATGACAGTGACATCCCTTTTATTCCGGTCGAATCGCCAGCATCAAAAGACGACGAAGCCTTAGTGCTTGATGGAGAAATAGCAGCGCCAATAGAAATCTTCACCATAACAAAAGAAGGCAAAACGATTAACAAGACTGATGTGCTGCGTACGGCAATGACTTACACAGCATTAGAAGTCACCCGTTTACAAAGTAGCTCAGAAACACAGGCACAACTCGACATCGCCATTTTGGTTCGAAACCGGATTGAGATGAGCGCAGCTAAATCAGCCTTGGCAGCCGTTGGCGTTCAAAGCGTTTATGTTACCCAGGATAGCGTACTCAACTCGTCTACCGCTGAGGATCTCTCGCTATTCTTACTCGCGGTTGCTGAACCTGGCAACGTGAGTGCCATCAGATCGGCACTTGCCTCACGACTCTGCCAAAGCACCGCAATTGAAATTGAGCGCATCAACAAAAATCTCGCGACCTATCAACAGACCCTTTCGGAATTCCAGAGCTACCATGATTGCTGGTCAAAGATGGGTGCTGCAACGATGATTGGCCGATTTATCGAGACCCGAAACCTGGCGCAAAAATGGCTAGGCCAAGATGAAGGTGATCGCGAGCTGACAAATCTCAGACATCTAGCAGAGTTGTTGCAAGAACAATCAATGACAACACCTGGTATACGCTCATTAATACAATGGTTTAATCACGAAAGGCAGGCCGAAGGTACCACGCAACAGGAAGATCGACAGCTACGACTTGATACTGATAGCGAACTGGTAAAACTTGTCACCATGCACGCGTCAAAAGGATTGGAATATGACGTCGTTTTCATTCCAACTGCGACCATCGTTGCTAGAAAACCTGACGCTGACACACCCAGTTTATTTCACGACGAGTCTAGCGATGGAGTTAGCTTTTTAACAAAAGCAGAGGTAGCCAATACGCCCGCGCACACAATACTCTCACAAGCTGAATCCCAGGCTGAAAATATGCGACTACTATATGTCGCTATTACTAGAGCAAAAAAGCGATGCTATTTAGGCATAGCACCAATTGCTGGATCATCAAAATCACCCATCGCGACATTGTTAGGTCTCGAGACAACATTTGAGTCAGAGGCGCCCTATTCGGCACTCTCTGAGTTACCCGAAGCGTTATTTAGCATCATCAATGCTACAGAAGTCGTTCAAACCTTCGCCGCAGAAAATAATGATGCTCAAACTTCAAAAATAAAAATATCGAGGGGAACGAGTGCAACACTCATTGCCCCACAGGCGACCCCTGCAATACGGGACAGCTGGAGGACACACAGCTATACGGGTATTTCACGGATACTGTCTACCCGAGAAACACATGTCAGCACGGATGATCAGGAAGCGCTACCTGGTTATCAGGATGATGACCAGGCTGGCCGTTCCAACACAAACGATTTAGCCGTAAATATTTCAAAGACAACGGAATTTAATCAATATCACTTCCCCAAAGGGCCAAAGATAGGCGTCGCACTACACGACCTGTTAGAAAACCTTGATTTTATCAGTGCACCGGATACCTGGTATCCTCGCTTATCGAAATTTATCCAGAGAATAGGTATTACTGAGAACCAAGACGCATGGACTGACGTGCTGCATGAGTGGATACTCAACGTACTATCGACTCAAATCACACCATCACTCCAAAGCACATCACCGGAAGACCCAGCGGCATTCGCCCTTAGCGCGATCAACGCAACAAACAGACTCAACGAGCTTGAGTTTTTCTTTCCGCTAGACAGCAGGGAAGAGCCGATCAATCTCTTGATTCAACATGGTTACCTTGAACAAGACAACGCAAACATCCGATTGCAACTTCAGGGAGTCATGACCGGTTTTGTCGATCTTATTGTCGCTCACGAAGGCAAATTTTATGTCATCGACTACAAGTCAAATTTCTTAGGGTTTAACCAAACCTCATATCGGAGCGAAGATATTTCAGCTCACATGGCATCACACCACTATCACCTTCAATATTTGATCTACTGTGTTGCGGTCAACCGGTACCTGGCAACCCGCATCCCAGACTATGATTACGACCAGCATTTTGGCGGCGTGCATTACCTCTTCCTGCGGGGCATGCAGCGTGAGATACCGGACAGTGGAGTATTTACCCATCGGCCGACTAAAGAACTTATTACAGCCTTGGACCATAGTTTGATCAATCGTCTTTTACAGGGCAAGCATTCGAATCAAAGAGGAACAGAAAGTGTTTGAGCTAGCCGTATCTGATCAGGAAAACCTCGATCGCCTGAATCAAGGTGCAATATCTCACTCAGATTACTATTTCGCTCGATTTTTAGCATCCCGCTGCGAAGTCCGTAATCCTGCATTAATCAGCCTATTTGCTGACCTTAGCCATGCGCTAACTGAACAACACAGCTGTTTGAACCTCGAGCTCTATGTTAACTCAGAACAACTAATTAAAGCGCTCAAAAACACGGCTTGTGTTAACGATCAGGATGAAAATGATGACGACACTGCGCCGTTAGTACTCGAAAATAATCTCCTCTTTTTACAAAAGTATTTTCAATACGAGCGTCGCATTGCAAACCGACTGCTATCCCAGAATAGACCTTGTTCAGAATTCGATCATAAAGAACTCACCCTCCAGATTCACAAGCACTTTCCAGACTTCGAAAAGACAGATTCAACCGATTCGAAAACAACAGAAATTGACTGGCAAATGATCGCCGCATTTCAAGCACTGACAAATCACCTAACAATAATCACAGGCGGTCCGGGCACGGGCAAAACAACCACTGTTGCGAAAATTCTAGACATTTGGTCCGCACTGCAAACCACTGAAATTTCGCCTGGAGATATTAAGCTAGCTGCGCCGACAGGCAAAGCTGCTATGCGACTATCTCAATCATTGGCGCAGTCAGCGTCCCAATCAAACAATGCAATAAAAAAAGACGCAACCGAAAAGAAAGCCATCGAGCAAGTCGTCACGGTTCATAGATTGTTAGGATACAGACCGCAGGACAACGCCTACCGTCATGACGCCGACAATCTACTGCGAGTAAAACTACTGATAATAGACGAAGTATCGATGCTAGATCTGGCGATGCTCGATCGCCTGCTTAAAGCAGTGCCCGAAGACTGCCAACTTGTCCTCATAGGCGACCCAAACCAATTGCCTTCAGTTGAGGCTGGCAATGCGCTGATGGATATCTGCAATCATCCAGCACCTTACTCCGGGGCGTTTTCTCGCACGGTAAAAACGATATTTGGATTGTCACTACCCTTCGATGACTCAGTTCACGGCTTGAGTGATGCGATCTGTCGGCTGGTTAAAAGTCACCGATTTTCCGATTTGGCCGGTGTTGGCAAAGCAGCGAATGCTATTCTCAATGGCCAACCTATTGAATCCGACGAAACTATTTTGCTGAAGAGCCCCGCTATCTTTGCTAACAGTCTTTCACCCTTGTTGGAAGAACTTACACCCTATATAGATGCAATCTCCAATTCCGAAATCGAACCTCTGGCACTGCTAGACCTGTTTGAGACAACCAGAATACTTTGTCCTGTCCGTGAAGGTCGATTAGGTGTTGAAGCCATTAACCAATCCATTGAACAAACAGTTAAGCGACAGCAGAACAAGCCATCTAGCGCTACCGGCGTACAAGACCTTTTCAATAGAGATAACTACTATCATGGTCGTCCTGTCATGATTCTGCGCAACGATTATTTACTCTCGCTATTTAATGGCGACATCGGAATCTGCATTGCAAATAGTGATTCAACCGCTCAAGGCGTGGCGTTCAAAAACGCACTAGGCGAGATTGAGATATTCCCTCTTTCACGACTACCCCAGCACGAGACCTGTTTTGCCATGACTATCCACAAAGCTCAAGGATCAGAATTCGACCATGTATCGCTGATTCTGGGCACGGACTTGTCACACTCTCAGGAGAATCTAATCACCCGAGAACTACTCTACACAGCAGTTACACGAAGTCGTCATTCCGTCACTATTTACAGTGAACCAAGCACACTGGAAAAGGCCTTGCAGCAAAGAATTCGGCGATCCAGTGGTCTGAGCAATAGGTTATTGGCGAGTACCAATCAGATTTATACATAATGCAATACATAGATTCGTACTACAGTCGTACTATTAAAAATACAGGTAAAGATACTAGCAAAACCGAAGCGCTAAAAGAGAACCTTACCGTTGAGGTCTGCGTAATTGGCGGTGGCTTGGCAGGTGTGTCAACAGCACTTGGTCTTGCAGAAAGAGGCTGTAGGGTCGCCCTACTCGAGCAAAACAAAATTGGCTGGGGAGCTTCGGGACGAAATGGTGGCTTTGTCGCAAGCGGGTTTTCACAAAACGCTCTCGTCTTAATCGATCAGTTGGGGCTAGACCATGCAAAGAGGCTATATCAATTAACGCAAGACGCCTACGATCTAATACAACAACGCATCATCGGTGCCGAAGCTGAAATAAAGTCACCCCAACAAGGTACTGTCACCGCATCGTGGTTTAACGACCCCAAAGGTCTGCAAAACTATATAGACACGATGAACTCAGTATTTGGCGAGTCATTCGAGTATTGGCCAAAGGAAAAAATTAACGAAGCCTATCTCACAGACAGATACTTCTGCGGCTATCTCGAACGCACAACTTCTCACTTTCAATCACTAAACTATACGATTCACACGGCAGAACTCGCTGCGGAATCCGGGGCGAAGATTTTTGAACACACACCCGCACTAAAAGTGACGGGTCACGACACTGAGTCCTCGCGCTGGAAAGTAACTACGCCTGAAGGTGAGATTAACGCCAACCATGTTGTCTATGCTTGTAGCGGATATATCGACTCACTACACCCAAAATTGAGTCGGGCAACACTTCCTGTCGCAACTTATGTTTTATTGACAGAGCCCTTGGGAGACAGATTAAGCTCAGCGATTCAAGCCCCTTATGCTGTATCGGACAATCGCTTTTCGTCGAATTACTATCGCGTGGTTCAAAAAGACAGATTGCTATGGGGCGGCAGGGTCTCAATGTTCCATCCTTCACAGGAAGCGCTAAAACACATCATGCTCAACGACCTGCTTTCAGTATATCCTCAACTAAAAGGCGTCAAGGGAGAAGTTGCCTGGGGCGGATATATGGGATATGCCCGACATAAGATGCCACAACTAGGGCAACTCAAACCCGGGGAATGGTATTGCCAGGGGTTCGGAGGCCACGGCATGGCCACAACGACAATGGGTGGAGAGCTGATTGCCAGTGCTATCGCCAATGATGATAAAACCTGGTTAGACTTTAAAACCTATGGACTAGAGTATGTGGGCAAACCATTTGGCCCAGCGATTGCCCAGCTCGCATATTGGTCATATCAAATCCAAGACGCAATTCGAGCAAAGCGATTAAACTAGTACTCTGCTTGCCAATGACGAATGACTAGCGACTAATTAGGCATCGACCAGACTCGCACCATATCTTCGTCCCAGGAGCACAATAGTCGCAAACAACACCAACAAAGCGCCAAAAATAACATACGGCGACTCATAAATGCCGGCGCATAGAAATGTAAAGAACGCCACTGTACCTGTCACCATCGCATAGTAAAACTGAGTGGAGACATGGTCGATATGCGCACAATCCGCCCCAATTGACGCAAGTACCGTTGTATCAGATATTGGAGATGTATGGTCACCGAACAGCCCACCACTTAACACCGCCCCAATCGTCAAATACAGCGGCGCGTCCACCGCGACCGCAACAGGAATCGCGAGGGTCATAAGAATTGCAAAAGTTCCCCAAGAAGATCCGGTCGCAACTGATATCACGGCACCAAGAACAAACACAATTGCAGGCAGAAGTGCAGGATTAACGTTCCCACCCACCAGCGTCGATAAGGTTTGTGCTGTACCCAGATCTTTGATGACAGAACTTAGTGACCACGCTAAAATCAGAATCATCACCACAAACACCATGCTTTCAGCACCTTTGATAAACGTATTCAGTGAATCATTCATCGGTACCTTTTGATGTTTGAACATCAAATAAGCACAGGCTATTGAAGCTGAGGCATAGGCGACTGTCATGGTTGAGCGTACATGAATACTCGTGAGTTCATCAATCACGGCATACCAGGAAAGTAGTCCCGCAATCAGGCCCAGCAAAATAGACAGCGGGACGATAAAAAGAGAAAGCTTGGGCGCGGGTGCAGATGAGTTTATATCCTGCGCGTGCGAATCGACCGCTTCATGACTAGCAGCGTCTGCCAAAAATTTCTGTTGCGCACGTTTCATCGGACCAAAATCACGGCCGCTGATCACAAAAAAAGCGACACCCGCCAGTGTCAAAATTGCGTAGAACTGAAAAGGCACTACTTTAATGAGTACCGTTAGCGCGGGTTCCGTTAACCCAGCATCAACATAGGCCTGTTCAATCAACCCCATAATGTAGGCACCCCAACCAATAAAGGGGATCAGAATACATATCGGGGACGCCGTTGAATCGAGAATATAGGCTAACTTTTCTTTACATATCTTCAGTTCACGAAAAATAGGTCGAAATAACGGACCAATAATCAATGCGTTGCCCGAGTCCGTAAAAAATATTGCAATACCGGATAACCAACTGGCAAATTGCGCCTTCCTTTGACTGGAGATGAACCGAGTCATACCTTTGGCAAATGCCTGCGCACCGCCTGACACCTCTAGCAGACGAATGAACCCGCCAATCGCCATCATGGTAAATATAATCTGGATGTTTGATCCCACCGCGATTTGAACGAACACTCGCTTTTCGATCAAATCGAGTGTCGCAGTGAATGGGTTATACCCAACCAGAATCAGCGACCCACTAAAAACCCCCAAACTAAGGGAAACAATGATATTGCGAGTCCAGATCGCCAGTATCACGGTGAGCACTGGAGGTAGCAGGGAGAGCACACCGTAGTTATCCATTCATATCGCCCATTTAAATCTCCTATAAAGAGTTTCTAATTATTATTTGGCCAACATAACCTGTTGAACGGGGACGCGCAATTCGAAACTAAGCTGCACAAAAAATCGTCGATAAAAACTGAATCTCTTTGATCCCTTGCTATAATATTTCTTTAACCGTTGGATCTTTAGATATGCTTTTGGCCTTTGGGGCACTCGCCGCCGGTATCATTATTCTGGTTTTTAGCGCCGACAAGTTCGTCGAAGGCGCAGCTGTAGTCGCAAAAAGACTAGGCCTGCCACCGCTATTGATCGGCATGCTAGTGATTGGTTTCGGTAGTTCAGCGCCCGAAATGGTCATTTCTGCGCTTGCTTCTTATGAGGGCAATCCCAATCTAGCACTCGGCAACGCCTTCGGCTCAAACATCACCAATATCGCACTAATACTCGGTATTACTGCACTTATTAGCCCAATTGCAGTCGAATCATCAGTCTTACAACGCGAACTACCTTTGCTCGCAATCGCCACTGTCGTCGTGTCAGGCTTGCTATACCTTGACAGTAGTTTGAGCCGGTTTGACGGTATTCTGCTGATCGGCCTGTTCTGCGTCATTATGGGGTGGTCTATCGTCGCTGGCCTGAAAAGCAATCAGGATCACTTTGCCGACACAGTTGAACAAGAATACAGCGAACCAATGAGCATGGCTAAGGCGGTGGTGTTTCTTGTCGCTGGCCTGATTTTCTTAATACTAAGTTCAAGGTTACTCGTCTGGGGGGGTGTTGAAATAGCACACGCTTTTGGTATCAGTGATCTGATCATCGGCTTGACGATTGTTGCAGTGGGCACTTCGTTACCCGAGCTTGCATCCTGTATTGCAGCAGTCAGAAAAAACGAACACGACCTTGCCCTCGGCAATGTTATCGGCTCCAACCTGTTCAACACCACGATTGTCGTTGGCTTATCAGGCACTATCGCGCCAACAGTAGTGGAAGCTGGCCTCCTAATCAGAGACTTACCGGTATTGGCGATACTAACCGCCGCCCTTTTCATCATGGGTTACAGCTTTAGGGGACCGGGAACCGGGCGAATCAACCGGCTTGAAGCAGGCTTATTGTTGGTGGCTTACGTCGCCTATAACGCCAGTCTCGCCGTCACGGCTATTTCAAGCTAGTTCCCGCTCGCAAAAGCTTGATTTAGAACAAATATCTCCGACTTTTCAGATCTCCTATTTCAAAAATCAAGCGGTTGTCGGGAAGTAGCCATGGAGATGTTCAACGCCCAGAAAATCAAGCTAGTTCCCGTCCGCAAAAGCTTGATTTAGAACAAATGTCTACGACTTCTCAGATCTGCTATTTCAAAAATCAAGAGGTTGCAGGGAAGTAGCCATGG